>CAYURW010000086.1:0-11599 GCA_964447145.1 uncultured Clostridiaceae bacterium | reverse complement strand
ATGGCCGAGGATATGGTAAACACGATAAAAGCATACAATGTACTCAGAAATATTGACAAGGAGGCAGTTGAGTATATAGGGGGCCTATCCGGGGCAGAAGAGAAGCCTGGGACCGGGGATAAGGGGAAAAGCTATGATTTAAGGCAGATAGTAATAAACGGAATGAAGGAAGAAGCTGCTCCGGAGGTAAAAAAGCTCCTTGCCGAGCTTGAGGGTATGGATATTGTGAACAATTACCTGATACCCGCCCTTGGTACCGTGGGAAGGAAATATGAGTCAGGAGAGGTTTTTCTGCCTCAACTCATTCAATCTGCCGAAACTGTGAAAAGGGCCTTCGAGGCAATAAAGACGGATATGCTCCATAATAAAGGCGAGGCTTCCGGGGTTAGCAAAGGGAAAATAGTGATCGCAACGGTAAAGGGCGACATACATGATATTGGGAAGAATATAGTGAAGATACTGTTGGAAAACTACGGATTCCAGGTGTTTGACCTGGGAAAGGACGTAGAGATCGACGAAGTTGTAAAAAAGGTCAAGAAGGAAAAGGCTGCCCTTGTTGGGTTAAGCGCTCTAATGACGACAACGGTAAAAAGTATGGAGGAGACTGTAAAGGCCCTTAGGGAAAATTGTCCGGACAGCAGCATAATGGTAGGCGGAGCAGTCCTTAATGCCGATTACGCAAAAATGATCGGAGCGGACTTTTACGGAAAGGATGCCAGGGAAGCGGTCAAGATCACCCGCAGATTTTTTGGGTGCGAATAAGGTTCTTCCAGTTTGAGACATTGCATTTACAGAAGGATGAAGGTTAGAATAGAATTAAGAGAAAAGGTTATATAGAATATGCCAGTAAACAGCTAATTATAAATAACGTATAACCTTTGGCGTATTCTATGGGTTGGGGAAATTGCAAGGTATCCATATAGGCTATTTCCGGTAACAACATAGGCTATTTCCGGTAACAACTAATCAGCTTATGTTTATCAAAATATACAGGGGGGATCAGTATTAAAAACAAGGAAATGAAGTCTAATGCCATTCTTCTGCTGACTGCGGCAATATGGGGTTTTGCATTTGTAGCCCAGAGGGTCGGTATGAAATATGTGGGGGCATTTACTTTTAACGGTGTCAGGTTTGCATTGGGGAGCTTGTCATTGGTTCCGCTGATTATATATTTTAACAGCAAAAAGCCCGCTGCAGATGCAGAGGGCGGCAGGGAAGAAAAGGCCCCGGAAGAGAGCGCCTTGATTCCCGGGATAATTGCAGGTCTTATATTATTTTGTGGGGCTTCTCTTCAACAAATCGGGCTGGCTTATACAACTGTCGGGAAGGCTGCTTTCATTACCGGCTTGTATATAGTATTGGTGCCGCTTCTGGGTATTTTCCTCAAGCAGCGTACAAGCATAAATACATGGATTGGAGTAGTGCTTGCTGTTATCGGGTTATATTTTCTAAGCGTGAATGAGGATCTGACAATAGGCTTAGGCGACTTTCTCGAGATAATGGGTGCATTTTTCTGGGCTGTCCATATATTGGTGATTGATCGTTTTACAAAAAAAATAGACGCCTTGAAACTATCCTGTATTCAATTTGTAGCATGTTCCCTCCTAAGCATGGCAACGGCATTGATATTTGAGGATATTTCCATATCGGGACTGGGCCAGGCAATAATCCCCATCCTCTATGGGGGGGTGCTCTCAGTGGGGGTTGCTTATACTCTGCAGGTTGTTGCTCAAAAAAATGCAAAGCCTTCCCATGCGGCGATAATACTTAGCATGGAGTCCGTATTTGCTGCATTAGGCGGTGCATTGCTTTTGCATGAAAATCTGGGAGTCAGGGGATATGCAGGCTGCGCTCTTATGCTTGCAGGGATGATATTTGCACAGGTGAACTTTTTCGACAAGCAAAGTGAAAGGGACATAAAGCTCTAAAGCAGCTTTATGTCCCTTTCCTCACACTGTCTTAATATACTTTCAGTCCATATGGAGGACTGTACTTCGCCGATATGGGCTTTTCGAAGGAAAAACATGCATATTCTTGATTGCCCGATACCCCCGCCTATTGTATAGGGAAGCTCGCCCTTAAGCAGTGAACTGTGAAAGGGGAGTTCCTTCTTATCTTGACAACCAGATATTTCCAACTGATCAGATAAAGTTTTTTCGTCCACCCGAATTCCCATTGAGGATAGCTCCAAAGCGCATTCCAAAACAGGATACCAGAATATTATATCTCCGTTCAAGCTCCAATCGTCATAATCAGGGGCTCTTCCATCGTGTCTTATTCCTGATTCCAATACCGCTCCGATCTGCATTATAAAAACGGCTCCTTTTTCCCTGGCAATAAGGTTTTCCCTTTCCTTGGGGGTTTTGTCAGGATACATATCTTCAAGCTCCTGAGAAGTAATAAAGAATATTCCCTTCGGCAGGTGAGGCTGGAACTGAGGATAGATGCCTGAGATGTATTCTTCGGTGCTGAGAAACACATCGTATATCGATTCTACAATAGACTTAAGGGTTGCAGCATTCCTATCCTCTTTCCGGATAATTTTTTCCCAATCCCATTGATCTACATAAATGGAATGAATATTATCCAGCTCTTCATCTCTCCTGATGGCGTCCATATCGGTGTACAACCCTTCCCCCAATGAAAAGCCATATCTTTTGAGGGCTATTCTTTTCCATTTGGCCAAAGACTGAACAATCTCCATTTCAGTGTCCCTAATAGAAATAGCATCAAAGGAAACAGGACGCTCAATTCCGTTTAAGCTATCGTTAAGGCCGGATGCCCTTGTAACAAAAAGAGGCGCCGATACCCTTGTCAGATTGAGGCTTTTGCTAAGCCTGGACTCAAAAAAGTCTTTAATGACTTTTATAGCCTCTTCTGTTTCTTTGATTCCAAGAGTTGATTTGTAGTTTTTTACCATGCTTACTTCTAACATTTTTTCTCCTCCAATAGTCTAATAGTGAATATGCTGACAAAGTTATATAGAATACGCCAGTACACAGCTAATTAAAAAAACATACAACCTTTGGGGTATTCTGTAAATCAGGGAAAACATTTTGGATATCCGAAATATAATAAACCCTTCGCCCACAATAGGGGCGAAGGGTAATTCGCGGTACCACCCTGGTTGACTGAAATTTGCGCTTCAGTCCACTCCATCAGTACAAATCCCAAGGGGATAGTATACTGTCCATGCTGTAACGGTATGGCTCCGTCCAAGCCTACTCTCCGCAAGGGTTTCGGTTGGAGACTCAGGGCTGTTCTTCACTTCAGGCTTAGCACCGGACTCACACCATCCCCGGCTCTCTGTGGCATATCCTGCAAGCTACTCTTCCCATCATTGTCGGATTTGATATTATTTAATAATTATATTCACAATAAGATAAAATGTCAATAGGTGTAAGTTTTTGGTGTTGTATTGACAAAGAAGTGATATAATCAGATATAGTTAAGCAAGGGATATCCTGATATAATCAGATATAGTTAAGCAAGGGATATCCTGATATAATCAGATATAGTGAAGCAAGAAATATCCTGATATAATCATATATAGTTAAGCAAGCGGACATCCCTTTGACAATGATTTAAGGAGCAGATTTATGGCCATTGCAGATAGCAAGGATAAGAATTTTGTTGAATCAAGGAAGAGTACGAGGGTAGGATGCACTTCAAAAATCAGCTGTACCAAATATACTTACAGCGGCGGCGCAGAAGAATGCGACAGCCTGATAGAATTGACTCTTATCAATGCTTCGGCTGGGGGAATAGGTGTTTTGACGGATAAAACCTTTGAAATAGAATCAATATTGACGTTAAAGATCGAGCTGGATGGCATCAGTTACGAAAAGGTGACGGGAAAAGTTGCATGGGGCATGAAAAAAAGCGACAAGAACTTCTACGGCCTTGAGATAACTAATATGTCCGGAAGGCTGTACAGGCACTTAAGCAAGATTGATAACAGCATAACAAGGCTGGTGTAGAGCAATGGCTCCCGGGGATTGACCCGGGGCTTTTTTTATGCATTCTTGACGGGAGAACAATATGGTACTATAATGTTACTATCATTACGATAATATCAAAATGAGAATATAGCATCGGTTGCACTATACCGGAGCATTACCAGGGAAGGAGCTGCCTATGAAGGACGATTATCCGAGAAACAAACAAGGTCTTACCGAGAAGGAATTTTTGTCATCATACGATGCAGGACAATATGAAAGGCCATCCGTTACAGTAGATATGCTGATTTTTACCGTTATGAACGAAGCCAGGGAAAATTACAGGAGGCTCCCGGAAAAGGCATTGAAAATCCTCATGGTAAAGAGAGGCAATCACCCTTATCTGGGGTACTGGGCCCTTCCGGGGGGATTTGTGGACATAAATGAAAGCCTTGAGGAAGCGGCACTGAGGGAACTAAAGGAAGAGACCAACATTGACAGCATATACATGGAACAGCTCTATACCTGGGGTGATGTGGGAAGGGACCCGCGTACCAGGGTGGTAGGCTGCTCCTATATGTCCCTTGCTGACAGCAGCAGGCTTTGTGTCAAGGCAGGAGATGATGCGGAGGATGCTGAGTGGTTCAAGGTAAGCTGTGATCTTGTCGGACAGAAGAACACTGTGATGGGCAAGGGATGCAAGGTACAAAACAAAATAAGACTTAAACTTTCCAACGGCAGGGAGGAGCTTACAGCCTTAATAAAGGTAGATAAGATCCTTGACGGAAATGTGGTAAGAGTGAGCAGGGAACTGGTCGAATCAGACGGTATAGCCTTTGACCATGGGAAAATAATTGAATATGCGATATCCAGACTTAGAAACAAGATAGAATATACTGATATAGTCTTCAGCCTTATGCCAGAACACTTTTCTTTGACCGAGCTGCAGCAGGTATACGAAGTGATATTGGGCAAGAAACTCCTTAAGGCAAATTTTCGAAGAAAAATTTCCGAAATGGTTATGGAAACTGATGGATACAGCAAAAATGTAGGCCATAGGCCGTCCAGATTGTATAAATACAACCCAAACTGGGTAGAGAGGCACTTCGATTAAGGAGGAATAAGGAAAGATGAGTATATTTAACGGAAAACGGCTGCAAAAAGAAATTTTTAAAATAGACTATGAAAGGATGCGCCTGGGTTGGTACTCGGATGCATATTTTTCAAATACAGTAAGAATACTTAACGAATTAGCAAAAGAGAATTATATTTTCGAAGGGAAAAGCGATATAAAAAGCGTTGACTGCAGCGGAGTCAAGAATGGGGATATAAGGGTTGAAATGCAATTCTTTACAAGGAGAATGCCATTAAGTGTGGTGGCGGGGGTGGATGAAGCAATAGCGATCCTGCAGGAATGCACAGGCTATTTCAGTGAAGAGGGGAAATTTATAAATACATATGAAAGCCTTGAGATCGAAGCTGTCCAGGATGGCAGTTTTGCTGTGTATGAGGGAGATCCTATGAATGTTCAGCCGGTGTTGAAGGTAAGGGGAAGGTACAGGGATTTTGCGATACTTGAGACCCCTATCCTCGGAGTCCTTACGGAGGCCACAAGGATCGCCACAAATGTATATAACACCCTGGTAGCCACAAAGGGAAAGGACATTTTGTTTTTTCCGGCAAGGTTCACTCATTACAAGCTGCAGGCTATGCATGGATATGCCTACTCTTTGGCGGTTCAGGCCTACAATCAGAAGCACCACAAAAACTCCAAGGCTATGGTCTCCACCGATGATCAGGGGGGATGGTGGGGGGGGAAGGGCGGAGGCACCATCGCCCATGCCTCAATTGCCTGTTTCCTGGGGGACACTGCGGAAACAATGATGCAGTTTTCCAGGGTGATGCCGGAAAATATACTGCGTATAGCATTAATAGATTATCACAATGACTGTGTCAAAGAAGTGATTACAGTAATGAAGAGGATGTTTGCCGAGTACATCAGGCTGTATGAGGAAGGAAATGAAAAAGAAGCAAAAAGGTATAAGATGTATGCGGTAAGGCCAGATACCTCGGGTAACATGCGGGATGAATCCGTAGAACCCATTGGGGACAAAAATCTGGATTGCGGTGTAACCCCAAGGCTGATATGGAACATCAGGAATGCACTAGACAGTGCATATAAGAAATGGAACCCCAAAGAGGGGCAAAGAGAAATTGCAAAGAAATGGTGCGAGGATGTAAAAATAGTTGCCACTGGAGGATTTGATATAAAGAGGATCACTCAATTTGAACAATTGGGGGTGCCTGTCGATATATACGGTATCGGCTCCTCACTGCTGGAAAACAGCAAGGACAGCGGCAGCAACAACGATTACACCGCAGATATAGTCAGGGTCGAAATTGAAGGGGAATGGTTTCCCATAGCAAAAACCGGGAGGCAGGCCTGCGATAATCCCAACCTTGAAAGGATAGAATAGAGCTTACTGCTATTTGAGGCGTTGTCCCGCAAGGGATAGCGCCTCTATGTATTTACTACAACTTACCATACATATTAGATATATCCGCAATTTCCATTGTAACATCGCTGGCACATGCGGTTAGGTTTAACAGCATAACTACTACCAAAAAAGTTAATTGTTGCACAAAAATACCAGTTATATGCAAGTAAAGTAAAAAATAAATATCCTGAAGGTGAAGGGATAGGAAATACAAAAGGCTATTGGAGATTAATCTCTCCAATAGCCTAAGTCGTATTATCTATTTTTATAGCTTATTAAATGTATTATACATTCTCAATACCAATGCAATGGCTTGCTCTCTGGTTGTATTACCTTTGGGAAGCATGTAAGAAACTCCGTTAACAGTTGAACCCCCGATAATGCCGTTTGCATTCATAAACTTGACTGCTTCAAGAGCCCAGGAATCAATACTGCTGACATCCTGAAACGGAGTCTTGAACTCAGCTGTTGTTGGAACATCTGGCATTACTTTCTTCAATGTACGGAGCAGCATTACGGCAATTTCCTGTCTGGTAACATTGTTTTTGGGAGCAAACTTACCTCCGCCGATTCCGCCGACAATTTCCAGGTTAGCAGCCTTTAATATCTGAGGATTGCTTGTATCGTTGAATGGATTTGAAGCCGGTGCAGGAGCTGCTGTTCCTGTCATTTTTTCATAGAGCAATACTGCCAGTTCACAGAATTCTTCGCGGGTTATTGGTGCCGGGAAGTCGACCAGAACCTTATCGGTAACAAGGTTTTGATCCTTTGCTTCATTAACAACGGGGGCAGCCCAAGCCGATAAGCCTTGTTCTCCTACGGCTATGTCATCGCTGGGAGCGGCTTCTCCGCTGACTACGAATTGTGCCTTACCAAACATACCATATTCATATTCCTCTTCCTCCATTACTCCGGAGCAGAAGACTCTGACTTCGTAAGTTCCCGGTTCAAAGGGTGCATAGAATTCAAAAGTGTTGTTAACAGGGAGATCTTTTATATATGCGGAGACAGATGTATTATTCAGCCTTTCACCAACCTTTGTAATTCCAAGCCATGCATCGCTTTCTATTTCTCCGGGGGTTAAGCCCTTTACTGTAACAGACATTTTTTCTTCAGGGAGAACAGGACTTTTGGATATGACTATATCCCCGGGCTGCGCTTTGCTGGATACAACAGTGAAGGTTACTGTTCCGAAGAGGTATGCTTCTGCGTTGTCCTGTGTATAGACACCGTCCGAGAAGACCCTGATTTCATACTGTCCGAAATGTGTTGGAGCGTTGAATTTATAAGTGTCGTCGGAAGGTAAATCTCTAATAGCTTTTACATGTCCGGTGTTTTGCATTTTTGTATTTGGTCTTTCTATTCCCAACCAGGCGTCGTTTTCTATCATTTCATCCGTAAGACCTTTTACTGTAACTGACATGGGTTCATTTAGCTTAACTTCACTCTTTGAAATAGTTATGTCCCCCGGTTTGGCCTTTGGAGCACCGACTGAGAAGGAAGCTTTTGTCATAAAATTCCCATCGCCGTCTTTGAGTCTTATTTCATAGTTGCCCAGTTCGGCTGGAGCATTGAATACACAGATGTTACTTGCAGGAAGATTGTCTACATGTTCCAAAAAACCCTCATCATATGAGTCTCTTGCGCCTTCAGGGGCAAGTATCAGATATGCTCCGTATTCAATTTCTTCTTGGGATAATCCACTTACAGTGGCTTTACCAGGTTCACCTCCTGTAAATTGGGTTTTGTCTAAAGAAACACTACCTGCAGCAAAAACTGGTACACTCATAAGCATTGTCATCATTAAGCATAAAGACAAAATTATACTTAGGGTTCTTTTGTTCATAATAACTCCTCCTATATTAGTCAATTTATATTAACATTGTACCATCAAGGAGTTGAGAATACTTTCAATATATTGACGATAGCTATCAAAAAATTGCATAATACTATATGAATTAACAATAGGATGTAAAAAGGCTGCGGAAACAGCCTACACTAAATTCGCAGCCCTTGGGCCGCTCAACCCATGGTCTCTATGCTTTGCAATTTAAAGACGATTCTGGCAATTGTTTGTATATAGGAAAAATAGGAATTTAATAAAAATCAAGGGTAAAAATAAAATTAGCAGTAATAGCGTTAGTGGCTTATTATGTGCAAGGGTATTTGAATAATAATAAGCAGGAGGTGTGCGTATGGAAGGTGCAAAAAGGCTGGAAGGCAGAGAGAGAATCAGAGGCTATATACTTTTGCTCCGTCCGGGGCAGTGGATAAAAAATTTGTTTCTGTTTGCTGCCTTGATATTTTCAAAGAGCATAGATCAACCATCCTGCATACTGTTTGCACTTCATGCTTTTATTTGCTTCTGTATGGCTTCATCTACTGTTTACATATTTAACGATATGTACGATATTGAAAAGGACAGGATGCATCCGAGAAAGTGCATGCGGCCCTTGGCTTCGGGGACAATTAGTATTAAAGGTGCACAAATGCTCATCACTATTTTGACCCCGGCTGTTTTGGGTCTTTCCTTCATGTTGAATAATGGATTTGGCCTGATTATCTCTGCTTACCTGCTGAATAACCTGATGTATACATTATATGTAAAGAATCTGATCATCCTTGATGTGATGTCCATTGCCCTCGGGTTTATATTAAGGGTATCGGGGGGGGCGGTAGCCATTGGGGTTACGGTATCCCCCTGGCTCCTTCTGTGCACATTTCTGCTTGCTTTGTTCTTGGGGTTTAGTAAAAGAAGAAGCGAATTTTTCGTATTCAGGGAGGAAGATAAAAGTCACAGGGCGACCCTGGAGCATTATACACCGGAGTTTATTGACAGTATGCTTTCAATTGTGACTGCCTCCACGCTCATTTCATACAGCCTGTATACCTTCTATGCCGCTGATAGCAAGTATCTTATGGCGACAATACCCTTCGTTTTGTATGGAATTTTCCGGTATCAGTATATTATTTACAATAAAAAGGCCGGGGAAAACCCGGAGGAGGTAGTGCTGACCGACAAACATCTGCTTATTGACATTCTGTTATGGGTAATGGTAAGCGTGATAATACTTTATTTGTACAATTAAGGGCAGGCCTTAGTGTATGATTCGAGGAGTATGCACGGCGTTAAAGGAAGAGGTTTTGCAAAATGTTCAGGTTTTAGTGCTTGGATCTAATGGCATACCCGTCTATTTGGGAAAAGGGGTAAGGAGCCCGGCTGCAAAAACACCCGCCGCAATACAGAGAAAAGGTTCTGCAATGATTCTGTACCTAGGGGCGAAGTAGAATATTTGAACAATTAAGTTGACATAAAAGAAGTTGCCAATTATCCAGGCAGGTTCCCGGACGATTATTAGAGGAACTTTGGCCCCAGCCAGCCTAACACCAAAAATTAGCAGCAGCAAGAGAGCAACTTTCCATAATGATACAAAGGATATTTGGGGTAAATAAAAGGTACTGCCAAAAACACCCCGGCCTCCGTATAATGATAGCTTATAGGCCTTGCTCAGAAAGCTTTCGGCTTCAGATATGTGAGGATCCCCCTGATAAAGAAAAAGTCTCTGCTTATGCTTAAGAAGGTTCATTTCTCTTGAAATATTGTGTATTATGTAAACAAATCCTTCCTTGTAGCCGATTTCATAGAGCTTATTGATGTCTGTGTGGGGCTTTACATCAACCCATTGGCCCTTTGCAAGGGGATTATGGGCAATATAGAAGTTGATGGGTCCATTGGTGTCTACCAGTATTAAACGTCCGGTCACAAGATAGTTTCTAATCATCCAAGGGGAAAAGACCAAGAGCATTATAGCTATTGAAAATGCTCCGTCCATCAGAATAACACGCACAGACCTTCTAATGTCAAGCCTCTTTGCAGCGGCGAAAAGCAGAGCAGAAACAGCCATAAGCCCTGGAAGCAGAAGGAGTACAGGGCGAATCAGGTTTCCGATTCCAAGCAGGAGGGAGAATAGGAGCAGGTGCCTAATACTCTTGCGGCCATTGTGCGGGTCTGCTTTAAGGGGAAGCTCATATTTCAGATACCGGAGCCCCGACAGGGCAAGCAACAGGTAAAAGGTAATAAATATCGTTTCAACGTACAAATGGTTGGTGTACACTACCATTCTCGGATTCAGAGCCATGAGGATCCCGGAAGCGAGCCCCGCCTCTCTGTTCAAAGGGCTGCAGCCCTTTAATGCCTCAGCTGCTATGCTGAAGCACAGGAGGCAGGATGCAACGGAAAATCCTGCCTGGATTAACCTCATTATGAGGAAATCCTGTTCCATACCAAAAAGCTTATAGGCAAAACCGGAAAGGAATATATATAGAGGGGGCCAATAGGCATACCTTGCCCAGTGTTCACCGAAGAGACGTCCGTAATATTCGCCTTTTGCCACGTTTAGCGCATATTGATGCATGCTCCAGGCATCAATTTTGAATTCAAAAGGGGTATAAATCACGTATCTGAATCTCAAAAATGATGCAATTGCAATGATTATTCCCATATATAGAAGGCTTTTACCCCTGAATCCCAACTATCTCTCCACCTTTTTTTCAAATGCAAAAATATACGTTGCTATACATATAGAATAGACATAGATGCCACTAAGCTGTCATGCTTTAATCGGCTGTATACCGGCGCATTTTATATATTATGTGAAATATCCGCAGAAATAACCCGCAGACAGCCTATCTGCCATTAAAACGCTACATATGCCTTATTACTTGTTGCTGTATACACCTTACTGTATACACCTTGCTGTATACACCTTGCTGTATACACCTTACTGTATACACCTTACTGTATACACCTTGCTGTATACACCTTACTGTATACACCTTGCTGTATACACCTTGCTGTATACACCTTACTGTATGCACCTTGCTGTATACACCTTACTGTATGCACTAAACGGCAGTCTTCACCCTTTGTTTTCACATATTTCCCCCTTTCAACATGTTTCGCCATTTTTATTGACACAAAAATGAATAATGCTATACTGTATATATATAATATTAACGGTATAAACAGTATACACACTATGCACGGAATATACGGTTTTTTGATTTTATCCGTATATGATCCGGCATAACAGGCAGGACAGAACCTGTCTCGTAGTAAAGTTCATTTTGGGTGAGGTGTATATATGTGGATATAACAGTTAG
>CAYURW010000085.1:3705-11607 GCA_964447145.1 uncultured Clostridiaceae bacterium | reverse complement strand
AAGTGCTATGGATTGTGCTACATTATCCCCGGACCTGGTCAATGTAATAAGGGCTGCAGTACTTGAAAAAGTATACGTCTGGCCTGATTTTGCCCCCGAGACGTCTATTGCTGTGACCGCTGCTCCTGCTCCCGTTGTCAACGCAGTTCCTATGTGCACTTCACCGGTAGCATCCAGCTGTGCCCCGGCCATATCGCCGTTCAATAGCTTTTTCTCGTTGAAAGCCGTAGTAATGGATATTCTGTTTATCTCTGATGTAAGGTCCTGAAGCTCCTGACCTATAGCTTGTCTGTCAACACTGTTGTTGGTATCGTTGGAAGCCTGAACAGTAATTTCGCGCATCCTTTGGAGTATTGCGTGGGTTTCCTGAAGAGCACCTTCTGCCGTCTGTATCATCGAAATACCATCTTGGGCATTCCTGGAAGCCTGGGTAAGGCCCCTTATCTGGGATCTCATTTTTTCTGAAATTGATAATCCTGCCGCATCGTCGCCGGCTCTGTTAATCCTGTAACCGGATGACAGTTTCTCTATTGACTTAGCTCCGTTTTCTCCGTTGATGCTTAACTGTCTGTGTGTGTTCATGGCCATTAAGTTATTATTGATTCTCATGATCTTTTCCTCCTTGAATTATATTGCCGGATTCCTTTCCGGCTGTTTTATTTAATTTGAGCACTCCGCACGGGCCCTGCACGATGATGCTCTATTGCTATGCATTAGTAATATCGGACACATAATTATAATACTTTATAGTTTTCGACAATTTTCTATGTATTTTTTCCAATTATGCTGCCAATCTCTTCAATTCCGGTGTTTCTACTCTCTGCAGATTTCTTGTTTTCCTGCTCTATTTCCTGCAAAAGTTCCTTCCTGAATATCTTCATATTCTTGGGGGCTCTTATTGCCAGCTTTACTTTGTCATCGCTCAGCTCTGATACAATAATTTCAATATCGTCGCCAATAAGAACCGATTCATTTTTTTTCCTGGTCAGCACCAGCAATGCAATCACTCCCCCTTATATAATTTGTGCCTTATTTCATATTTGCTGTCATTTAAGATCTCCTGCCTGGCTTTTCTGTTTGCGGTATTGACAACTATGGGCGCAGCTAAGTTTGCCGTGGTATCTTTAATACTATCAGTTATTGTTAAAATGGAAAACAGGCTTATATCCCCAACATTTTTTATTTCCAGTGCAGCTATGGTATCCTCACTGATCTCAATGTCATACTGCTCAATTACCAGGAAAGGGTTGACCAGCACAAAGCATATATCTGCCTGTTCCAGAGATTGCAGGTAGTTCAATGCAATATTGCCTTCTACCGGAAGCAGCATAAATTCCCTCAGATTGCTGAACCCCGGAAGGCCCTGTTCAAAGCACACTATACTCTCATGATCTGCTTCTATACTCCCCATATATTTAGTATTAACAAGCATTATTCTGCCCCCTATTATTCTTTTTATTTGTACACTGTTCTCACGCCAAGGACATTTTCTTTTCTAATTTTTGTCCAATACATTTGCATGTTGCCCCAAACCCCGGAGCCTACCTTAGAAAGTCAACAAGTGAGGGCTGTATTATTTTTGCCCCCCCTGACAATGATGCATTATATACATTTTGCTGCATAAGGAGGTTCATTATTACTTCTGCCATATCTGCATCCTCGTTCTTTGATAGCAGTCCTTTCAGATTAAGGGTATTATTCTCAATCCTGTTTGTAGTAAGTTCTATACGGTTTGACCTTACTCCGATTTCAGCCCTCAGGGTATTTATATTTGCTGACTGCTTATCCAATCTGGTGATGGCATCGTTTATGCCCTTCGTATTATCCGCCTTCAGATCTGTTATAAGCTGATCAAAGACTGCAATAAGTTGCGACTCATCCCCTGATTCCACCGAATACACCGAGCCTTGGTTGTCACTGAAGCCGAGAGAATCCAAGTCAAGAGAGCCCGTCGGCTTTATGATTAGTTCTCCCCCTGCCCGAAATACCAACCTGTTTTCAGATATTGAAACAGATACAAGCGTATCCAGAGCAGTGCCCGATATTGCCGTATTGATACTGCTTACCAAAGTATTAATGTCAGTATATGGTGGACCCGGAAGGCTTATGGTGATATCAGCGCCTCCGTAATTAAGGGTAAAATCCCCGGGAGAAACCGAAAGAGTCGCAGGATCCAGTAAAGATCCGGAAATACTCTGTTTGTTTTTTATGCTCTCATTAACAGTCGTATCCAAACCGTTGCTGCCGCTACCCGAATAGTACCCAAACAGCCTTTGTCCCAGCATATTAAGTCCTATCTTGTCTTTCATTCCTATATTGACATTAATTATTTCATCAATAGAAAGGAAAGTGTTGTTTCCTCCAATATCATATTTGCCGCTTGAGGCATCAAACAAAGGTTTATCTGTCTTATATCCGGTAAATAGATAGCTTCCCGCATAAGCTGTATTGCCCATCTGTAATAATTGTTCCCTAAGTTCGCTTATTTCAGAAGCTATCGCTCTGCGTTCCGCCAGGGAGTTCGTTTCGCTTGCAGCTTGAATTGTCAACTCTTTTGCCCTTTTGAGTACATCATCTATATTTTTTATTACTTCCTCTGTCGTGCTGAACCACGACTGAATATCCCCCGCATTCCTTTTGTATTGTTCAATAGTAGAAACTTCGGTGTTCAGCCTAAGGCTCCTGGACACTCCTACGGGGTCGTCAGAGGGCCTTGTAAACTTTTTCCCCGATGCCATACTGTTTTGATTCTTTTCCATGCTGACAAGGTTTCTATTCAAATTCCGCAATAGATTATTTACCAGCATACTATTTGTTACTCTCATATCCTCACCTCATTATCTCCCTACTAATCCCAGCCTGTTCACCAGTGTATCCAGCACCGCATCCAAAGTAGTAACCATTCTAGCTGAAGCATTATACGCATGTTGATACTTAACCATATTGGTCATTTCCTCATCCAATGATACCCCCGACTCAGAAATCCTCCTATTATCAGTCTGATCTGCTAAGGCCTTGGAATTTGAAGCCATTCTAACTGCCTGATTACTATCCACGGCTAGAGCCGACAAGAGAGATTTTATAAAGTCATCGGGAGTCCCCGTCAAGGTGTCAAAATACCCTTTATTCTCTCTCAACTCAATAAGCAGGTTCACATTCTCATTATTGCTCTCACCGCCTGAATTGCCTGATGCTGCGATCCTGCCCGGATCTGCTGATATAAGTGAATCCACCTTGAAATTAATACAGTTTATCGGCTCATCCTCATAAAAGAAATTCTGTCCTTGGAGCCCCATATTGTCAATTCCATCCTGGTGCTGTATATTAAAAGCCCTTGTAAAGCACTTGGCGAATTCATTCAATTTATTAAGATAGAAGGGTATCCCCCCATAACTGAAGCCTTCTCCGTTTCCATCCCTTACATCCAGAATCCCCTTAAGCTCCCCGCCGTCTATATTCACCTTTTGCCCGGTAACTCCCTCCCATACAACCTCACTGATCCTGCCGGCACCCATGGCCTCTAACTCCGCCGAGTATGCGTCGGTGCGGTCCTCTGTAGCCAACCTGTTATAGTCTATATGGTCAATAAGATTTATTCCCCCGATTTTGACATTCAGATAGTTATTCCCATTGGGCCCCGGCATCTCATTTACAGTAATATTGACAACGGAGGATAGCTTGTCCAGCAGTACATTCCTTTGGTCCCTCAAATCATTTGCCCTATTGCCGCCCAGCTCAAAACCGAATATATGCCTGTTAAGATTGGCAATTTGCTCAGACAGTGAATTTATCTGATCAACCTTATTCTTTACGGAAAAATTCAAGTCTCTTATTTCGTTTGCTAATTCCCGGCCATTTCTATTGATAGTATTCGTCAGCATATTGGCCTTTTCAGCTACAGCCACCCGGCAGGTACTGTCTCCTGTCCGCTTAGAAAGCTCTTCCAATGCCTTGAAAAACTCGTCCATTACTATCCTTATGCCTGTATCCGAAGGCTCATTAAAAACCCCCTCTAGGGTTTCAAGCTGCTCCTGCTTAACTCTCCATTCCATGCTTGTTTTATTCTGCCCCCAGTATTTTACATCCAGGTATGCACTGCGCATTTGCATGATATTGTAGGTCTCGACTCCGGTGCCTACAATACCGGTTGGATCAAAGACAGGTATTGTGGCCCTTTGTAAGGTAATCTGCCTGGAATAGCCCTCTGTATTGGCATTGGAAATATTATGGCTTGTAGTATCAAGGCCCCTTTGATTGGCAAAAAGCCCTGACGTTGCAATGTTAAATGAACCAAAAGTTGTTCTCATATCAAATCCTCACTACCTTCCTGCCAGGCCGGTCCTGCTGACCAACATCTCGATCATTTCGTCCATTACGTTGACGACCCTGGCTGCTGCATTGTAAGAATGCTCGAATTTTATCATATTGCTCATTTCTTCATCTATTGAAACAGCACTCATAGCCTGTCTCCTGTACTCTATCTGCTCCACCAGAAGCCTCTGGGCCTCAACTGCAGTAAATGCCTCCTGCCCCTTATTTCCCAAATCTGAAATGAGATTCCTGTAGAATTCATCAAAGTTGTATTTCCTCATTGTTCCGGAAGGATCATAACCTTCCGCACTGTAGTAGTCATTCTGCCTCAATTCTGCAATTGCCAGCGCTATTCTATTGTCCTCGAAATTCCCGAATTCTTCACCGGCTGCAATATTGTCATAATCATTCAGTTCGGGGTTATAGGCAATGGTTGAAAGGTCGATATTGTCATCGCTTGCATTTAAGGTATTTACAAAGAACCTCCTGTGGGTGTCGTTCTTCACCCCATAACCATTAATATGCAATGTATTGACTTCTGCTGCAATGCCTATGACAAACTGGTTCAGATGCTCCCGGTATCCTTTCACAAGAACATCCCTGGATTCAAACAGAGAATAAATACTGCCTTCGGTTACATCCAACCTGCCTCCGTTACTGGCCCACACTAACCTTAGAAACCCGGCGTTTGCGGAATCGGGAACCAGACCGATCTGCTCATACTGGCTGCCCTCCACAAGCATACGGCCTTCAAGGGAAACATTTATGGAATCCGTAACTACAACCTGTATTTTTGCCAGTTTAGAGAGGTCATCCAGAATATGGTTTCTCTGATCCCTTAGATCATTTGCCGTTACACCATGGGATTCCAGCTTCTTTATCTCAAGGTTAAGTTCTGCAAGGTTCTTTGCCATTTTGTTCACCTTCGCAATGGTCTCTTTTATCTCGGTATCCTTGCTTCTCCTAAAATTCATAAGGGTATTGTCCATGGTCTTTACTGTTTCTACAAAGGCTATTGCATTTTCCTTTACCATAGCCCTTGCGGTCAGTCCTCCCGTAGGCTTGCTAAGCTGCTCCCAAGAATTCCAAAAGTTATTCATAACCGCCTGGAGCCCATCTTCCGAATTATCGTTAAATATTGCTTCAAGTTCCTCAACACTTGAGAACCTTGTTCCCCAATAGCCCAGGCTGGTATTTTCCTTCTTAAATTTCCTGTCCAGGAACTCATCCCTGTACTGCCTTATCTCCTGAACGTCAACTCCATAGCCCAGCTGCATCATTTTGCCGTTGCCCGAATAACCTATTTTCTGATAAAAAGAACCCGAATTTGATATCAGTTGCCTGGTATATCCGGGAGTATTCACATTGCTTATATTGTGGCCTGTGACATCCAATGCCCTCTGATTCGCAAAAACAGCGGACATCGCAATGCCGACTCCTCTAAATGATGACATAATACCACCCCTAAACTTACCTGCTTATACTTTTGTATCAAAAATGTTCTTTCTGTTTTGCTTGCTTCCGCTTTTGCCGATACCCTCATACAAAGAACCGGTCTCCATACCGGAGCCTGCAAAAAGATTTATTGAATAGTCTATGTATTCAAGAGACTGCTCCAGAAGCTGTCCGTTTATATCATTGGCCGCTTTAAGCTCCGAAAAGGTCTCTCTGAGATTTTCCTGTATATCCTCCAACCCCTTCTTTAATTCAGGCTGGAGCATTTTGGCCAGGTCGGACAAGGTAATTTGGGCGCTGCTTACACCCAGTATCTTGCAAAGCTTTGAAACCTCTTCCTCTCTTTGCTTTTCCAGCTGACCAATATTATAGATCATATTCTGTTCCAATTTTACTATCTTATCAAGTTCTTCAACCTTACCCTCTATAATGATGTTCTTTTTGGATTTTGACAATTCAGTCAAATCCTTGTAATAGCCATGCTCCTTCTTCAGTATATCCATAACTGTATTTACTTCTTTATCAACATTTGCCACAGGTATATCCCCCCTTTAGCCTATAGATAAAAATAACCACAGCCAGAGGTAATGGCCTTAAGCTGTGGCGGCTATCATACCTTTAAATTAAATTTGCGAGCTAAGAGCTTATCTGCTATGCTTCTGCTGTCTACCTCATAGGTACCGTCGTCTACTCTTTCCTTTATGGGGGCAATTACTTCCTCCCTAACATCGGGTACCTTACCGGCCTCCCTGACTGCTTTCATAACCAGCTGAAAGTCCATAGCCTCCTTGGATATTTTGACTTCGTCCTTCTTACCTTTGATCTGGGATGTTCCATAAACATCCTTCTTCGATTCAATCTTCTGACTGTTGTAAGCTCCAACTACTCCGCCAATCTTGTCAATATTAAATCCCATTTTAACCACCCCGTTTGTATTCTTCACTCAACTATTTTATCGGTATCGGCAGCACATAAGTTTAGTATTATTTTATCTTAAAAAATACGGCATATATAACAAAAGCGGCTTCCGGCAGAACCGGAAACCACTTTTGCAGTCTTCCTTATATAAAAAAATGATTTGTGTTAGTACATCTTTAGCTCAAATTACTATATCAATGCCGTATCAGTAACCTTTCCTTCTCTCCGCAGTATACATTCTCTCCCTATCGGCCTTAGTCTGCGGCCTTTCCACAGGCTCCTTCTTCTCTATCCCGAATTCCCTCTTAAGACTTTCCGTAATCTGGCCCTTGCAGCTTTCGCAAAATCTCCCGGAGTTGATTGGCCTTCCGCATTTCTCACACTCCAGAATCAGGTTGCTGTTTTCGGATCTTAATTCTAACCTTTCATCCCTAAGAAATTTCATGATTTTTTCAACAGTAACTTCCGTTTCCCTTGATACCTCTGCTATTGTCGCCCCGGGATTGTCATATATGTATTCCTTGACCACCTTGAACTCACTTTCTTCAACCTCAATACAGTTTCCGCAAATCGGGCTGGCAATATAAGTGAATATCCTCCCGCACCTGGGGCAGTTCCTGATTTCCGCCACAAATATCCCTCCTTGATCATGTATTACTTCCCGTGGCTGCCGTTATGACATATACATTTTCTGCGCCGGCCGTTTTTAATACCTTGCTGCACTCGTTCACGGTGCTTCCTGTGGTGTATATGTCGTCTACCAGCAGAATATTCTTGCATTTACTAATATTATACAATGATTTGGCGGAAAATGCACCATTTATGTTCAAATACCTTTGTGCTCTGTCGAGATTATACTGCTCCTTTGTTTCTCTGGTTCTTTTCAGGCAGTCCAGAACAGGTCTTCCCAATCTTTCCCCCAGCTCCAGAGCTATAATATATGACTGATTGAAGCCTCTGGACTTTAGCCTACTTAGATGTACAGGCACGGGCACAAGGGCATTTATCTCCAGGTTTTCATTACTAAGGGCCTCTTCCATCAAAGCTGCAATTATTTTTGCCAGCTGCACTTTCCCTTCAAATTTGAGCTTGTGTACCAGTTCCTTTCCTGTTCCCTCATATTCAAAGCAGGAATATGCCCTTTCATAATAGAAGAGCCCTTTTCTGCAATCCGGGCAAATATCGTCACTGTATTGACCGCTAAGCTGCTTGCCGCAA
>CAYURW010000085.1:0-3695 GCA_964447145.1 uncultured Clostridiaceae bacterium | reverse complement strand
CGACACTCTTATTAATATTATTAAAGGCCTTGCATCCCCCTCAGATATTTCAAAGAGGCCATGCATCTGCTGCAGACAATTCCCGCCCCCATGCTTCCGCAAATACTGCATGAAGGCTTTGGAGGATATAACAAATCAAGCATATGTTTAATCATTTCCCCACCTGCAAAGCCTCCTTTGCAATCCCGAATTGCGGGCAATTATCCTGTTGTTGTTTATCATCCTGTGGAGAAAGGACTCCTTACCCACCAGTACCACCATGCTTTTTGCCCTGGTAAGACCTGTGTAGAGGAGGTTCCTTGTCATAAGCATAGGAGGGCCGAAGGTCAATGGCATAACAAGTACCGGGAACTCAGACCCCTGACTCTTATGTACCGTAAGGGCATAGGCATGCTCCAATTCATCCAGTATTGAAAAATCATACCGTACCTTTCTCTCCCTGTCGAACATTACCTCTATGTATTGATCCTCATTGTCAATATGAACAATTGTGCCCAGATCGCCGTTAAACACACCTTCCCCCTCAGTATCGGGATCATTTATGCTTTGCCATTTCATTTTGTAGTTGTTCTTAATCTGCATTACCTTGTCCCCGACCCTGAAAACAGAATCCCTGTATTCTTTCTCAGCTTTATTGCCTCCGCGGGGATTCAATGCCTTCTGCAGCTCCTGATTAAGGTTAAGCACCCCGCACAGGCCTTTTTTCATAGGGGATAACACCTGTATCCCCTCATGATAATCCAGCCCCGTGTACTTCGGCAGCCTCTCCGTGCACAATTTAATAATTGTAGAAACAATATCCTCCTGGGTGTCTTGCCTTATAAAAAAGAAATCGCTGTCTTTAGTGCTCATTACAGGGGGTTCTCCCCTGTTTATTCTGTGGGCATTGACGACAATCATGCTGCTTTCAGCCTGCCTGAATATTTCATCCAACCTCACCACAGGAAGCACACCGCTTTCTATTATGTCCCTGAGAACATTGCCAGGACCTACTGAGGGAAGCTGATCAACATCCCCCGCCAATATGACCCTGGTACCTTCGGCTATTGCCTTAAGCAGATTATTCATAAGCAATATATCAATCATAGATACTTCGTCTATTATTATTGCATCACATTCCAGGGGTGAATCCTCGTTTTTCTGGAAATATGCCTCTTCGTCACTGTCTCCGTATCCGAATTCCAGCATCCTGTGTATAGTCCTTGCATCCCTTCCCGTTGCCTCCTGCATCCTTTTGGCAGCTCTTCCGGTGGGTGCGGCCAGGAGTACACTTAGCCCCTGCTTTTCAAAAATGTTTATTATCGTTTTTATGATAGTAGTTTTGCCCGTTCCCGGCCCTCCTGTTATTACAAGAATGCCCTTAGCTAAGGCTTCAACAACGGCAGTTCTCTGCTTGTCCGCCAATACTATCCCCTCCGTTCTTTCGACGGCGGATATCTCCCTGTCCGCATCCAGATCTATAGGAGGAACCTTGTAGTACAGCAGCTGCATAAGTCTTCTTGAGGTTCCTGATTCGGCCTTAAAAAAGGGAATTGAATAAACCCCCCTTATATCACCAATATTTTCCGATACAAGCTTTTTGTCTATTGAAAGCCTGATAATAATATTCTCTATGTCGGATTCTCCAACCTCAAGGAGATCCGCAGCCGATCTTACCAGGTCCTCGTAAGGTGCAAAGGTATGCCCGCTTCCGTGGTATTGATTGAGCATATATCTGGTGCCTGCGGCGATCCGGTATTCAGAGGACTTGGATATCCCCATGGACATTGCCACCCTGTCCGCCATTTTGAATCCTATGCCGAATATATCCTCCGCAAGTTTATAGGGATTCCCCTTTATTTCATTTATTGTATCTGCCCCGTAGGTTTTGTATATCCTGACTGCATAAGAAGGCCCAATCCCATATTGCTCAAGGAACATCATAATATCTCTGAGCTCTTTCTGCTTCTCGAAGGCCTCATATATTTTTGCTGACTTCTTGGCCCCTATCCCATCCACTTCTATAAGGCGATCGGGATTGTACTGAATTATGTCGAGAGTATCCAGTCCGAATTTCTCAACCAGCTTTTTGGCAAGATGGGGGCCTATCCCTGATATCAGCCCCGAGGCCAGATACCTTTCTATTCCACTGACTGTCGCAGGAGTGACTGTTGTATAGGATTCCACCTTGAACTGGCTGCCGTAATTAGGATGCTGTACCCATGCACCGAATGCCCTGATGGTTTCGCCTATGTTCAAAAAAGAAAAATAGCCTGTAAGGGTAAGCAATTCCTTATCCCTCTCCAGGTCCATCACCGTGTACCCATTGGATTCATTCCTGAATATTATTTCGTGTATTATCCCCTGTATCTCGTCCATTACTGACACCTCAGAAAAATTACTCCCTTAATTATAGCATATTGCGTAGGGGATTGTTGTCAAAATACTGTCAGCAGTCAAAGGATTTATTCCATCAATTTGTTTCATAAGGAAATAGGGGCCCTTACTGCTTATCGCAGTGCCGGACCCCCGTTATTTTATATACCTGCCAGTCTCCTTATTTCTTCAACCTTGTCAGTCTTCTCCCAGGGCAACTCCACATCTGTTCTTCCCATATGCCCATATGCCGCTATCTGTCTGTATATGGGCCTTCTAAGGTCCAGATTCTTAATAATCGCTGCCGGTCTCAAATCAAATACCCGGGTTATTATCCTTGCTATTTCGTAATCTGGCAATTTTCCGGTCCCGAAGGTTTCGACCAGTACAGATACCGGTTTTGCCACGCCTATTGCATAGGCCACCTGCACTTCGCATTTAGACGCAAGCCCTGCCGCAACCGCGTTCTTTGCAGCATACCTTGCCGCATAGGAAGCAGATCTGTCCACCTTGGTGGGATCCTTCCCCGAGAAGGCGCCCCCTCCATGCCTTGAATATCCTCCGTAGGTGTCGACTATTATGTCCCTCTCAATGGTATCATGGTCCACTTCGGGGCTGTGCTGTGAAGAGACAACTATCGTGTCCACCCTGACAGGCTTCCCGTCTTCATATTCGACGGTTACCTGGGTTTTGCCGTCAGGCCTCAGATAGTCGAGAATGCCTTCCTTTCTGACCCGGGAAAGCCTTATTGCAAGCTTATGAGCAAGGGAAATGGGCATCGGCATAAGCTCAGGAGTCTCGTCACAGGCATAGCCGAACATCATGCCCTGGTCCCCCGCACCGGTAGCTGCAAAATCCTGCTCCGCCATTTCACCTTTTTTTGCCTCCAGGGCCTTGTTGACTCCAAGGGCAATATCCTCCGACTGCTCATTGATGGATGTTACTACACCGCAGGTATCGCAGTCGAATCCATACTTAGCCCTTGTATAACCTATTTCCTCAACAGTTTTCCTTACAATTTTCTGAATGTCAACATAACAATTAGTGGTTATCTCTCCCATTACCAGGACAAGGCCTGTTGTAACCGCAACCTCGCATGCCACCCTTCCCATGGGATCCTTTTCAAGTATGGCATCCAATACGGCGTCGGATATCTGGTCGCATATTTTATCCGGATGTCCTTCGGTAACTGATTCGGATGTGAATAATTTCTTTAACATAGTAATCCTCCTTTTTTCTTCTTTTGATTTCAATGCGCACTTATGCATTTTAGGATAGACATCTGCTAATTATATTTCGGATATCCTAAAATGTTTTCCTTGATTCATAGAATACGCCAA
>CAYURW010000084.1:828-12072 GCA_964447145.1 uncultured Clostridiaceae bacterium | reverse complement strand
AAGGTTGAACTTGTATCAAAATATTCTTATTGGAAGCAATTATCCAAAGATCAAATTGCCTATGAAGGAGAGAAGGAGAGGGTGGGGGAGCAGGTTATTGAAATATTGGAAAGATATTTTCATGGAATAAAGGATCAAGTTGAAGTTATCGATGTGCCCACCATATTGACCTGGGAACGTTTTATGGGAGGGACTCATGGATTTGCCAACATGCCCAATAAAAAAGGCGACTTTATGGGCACACTGTTTAAGAATAATGATATGAAGATATCCGGATTGGATAATTTTTATTTTGTGGGAGCATGGGCAACCTCAATGGGGGCTTTATTTGCAAATGCAAAATCCGGCAAAACAGTAATCCAGACAGTATGTAGGAAGGAGGGTATAAAATTTAAAGTAGGAAGCCCGGAAATGAATCATTGACTATATGTAAATGATTATCATTTACATATTAAGCATACATAATAGTCCTAAATAGGTGGTTAGCATACGTATTTTGGATGGATACCGGAAAGTTAGCTTGCAGATACCATATAATCAAGAATTGGATACCTAATAATCAGGAATCGGAACTCTATAATTAGATATCGGATATTATAATAATTTGTTGCAATAAACTCAATGCAGATTTGTATCAAATAAAAGAAAATTTAGGTAACAGAAATTATCTCAGAATGTTTACGGATTATATATAGTGTTTTCATTGACCAAAGCTGACCCGATATTTTACATTTAATTTATGTGGTGCATTCAAATAAAATATAGATACAAATAACCTTATATTAATTAAATAAATAACTGCAAATATTTCTTATACAAGGAATATCTACTTTTATAACAAGAAATTGATCTGCAGTAAAAATCTTTTACACTAAAATCAAATATTTATCTCAATAGTATCGATTGCCTTAAGAAGCATTGCTATTATTAACTTCGTTGATTATAATCAAAATTATGACGCATTTAAATCGTTTTTAAGCGATTATATTTGCAAAGGTAATGATAATGGTCTATGAGATTTTGTGAGGATGGTCTAAGGAGCCTGAAATAGAATAGCAATATAGTATAAGTAATATATTAGGACTTTGAAATGCAGATAGATATAAGAGAAATATACAGAGTAATACATTATAAATCATCATAAGCAAACTATGTCTATGATATGCTATTTAAATTGCGGCAATTAACATTAATGTTTAACTCAAGAAACCAAAGGAACAAAAGTCTGTTAGTGAAGTTTGAACAGGATATGCATGAATGTGTTACTTAATACACAGTATATGAAGTCATTAAAAATAAATGCAGAGGTCTGAATCCTATTAGTCCGGAAACACTTTATTATAAAATAACTATACAACAATTTATTTTACGGGAGCTTGTGAAGCTACTTATAAAACAATGACAGCATTAGAATTGGATTAGCGGAAGAGAGTAGTGTCAATAGTAAATAATTTCGAGTAAAAGAAGGATTTCTCCATCTAAATATCGAATATCATATTGCGCTAAATAGTTATTTCGCGCAAAGTAAGCAAAAAAACCTAAAGGAGATAATATTATGCAAAATCTTCCGGACATAGCAGTTGAATTTTTGAATTATATGGAGACTATTAGGGGAAAGTCAAAAAACACTGTTGTCGCTTATGGTTATGATCTTCTTCTATTTTTAAAGTACATAAAAATTAAGCGCGGTTACATAGCTGCAGATACAAAACTTGATGAAATTTCGGTCAGTGATATAGATACATATGTAATGAACAATATAAGCCTTGCAGACCTATACTCCTTCCTCTCTTTTGCTGCAAATGAGAGAGACAACAAAAACTATGCAAGGGCCCGAAAGGTTGCGTGTTTGAGATCTTTTTTCAAATACCTTCATAGGATGAAGATGATCGACAATAATCCAAGCATCGAACTGGAATCACCCAAGATCACTTCCAGACAGCCTATATATCTTACTCTGGAAGAAAGTAAACGTCTTCTGTCTTCTATCGATGGCGAAAATAAAGAAAGGGATTATGCAATAATAACTCTTTTTTTGAATTGCGGGCTCCGTCTCTCTGAGCTAATTGGTATAGATATCAATAAAATAAGTGGGGATATACTTACTGTTATCGGAAAAGGCGATAAGGAACGAACAGTGTACCTGAACAAGGCCTGTATTGAGGCAATAGACAATTATCTCCGGATTCGCCCTGTTGATAAGGTAAAAGATAAGAATGCTTTGTTCCTAAGCGAAAGAAAATCAAGAATAAGCAAAAGGTCTGTACAGTACCTTGTAAAAAAATATATAAATGTCTCCGAGCTGGATGCGGAAAAATACTCTCCCCACAAGCTGAGACACACCGCAGCAACCCTAATGTATAAATACGGAAAAGTAGATATCAGATCCCTGCAGCAGATACTCGGGCACGAAAACATTTCGACAACTCAAATATATACTCATTTGGATGAGGAGATATTAAGAAATGCAGCAAAGGCGAACCCCCTCTCCGATGAAAGCAGTCAAGGATATGACGAAAGCAGTGACACTCTCAAAGCTAAAGCAGATAATTGACTCTCCCAGGGCTATTGTATAATTGGTATGTAAGGTTGGGTTTAAGTTGCTAATTTACATTACAGCAAGATGTTCTCTCGAATCATGCAGCTCTTCTTCAGTTATTCTCTTTTTCTTGATATCTATATAAATTCCGATGATTAACATAATAAAAATTATGTTAATCATCTTTTTCTTTATCATAGTCTACAGTATAACTTTCTTTATATTTCCATTCTTTCAGGTCTTCCAAATTTTCTATAGCTCCCTCATCTTCAACAATTTCGTCTATTTCAATACTCTTATAATCAACACTGTCTTCAATGCACTTACAGCAGTTGTCACAAATTTTATTGGGATCAAGATCGCATTTATTGCATTCTCCGCAGTCAATGCACTCTCTATCCAACAAAACACATTCCTTTTTTTCAGACATACTGATCGCCCCCAATTGTATACATACCTATTTGACACTCCCACAGCTAAAGCAATGGGATTCTTGGGTAAAATATATTTATATATAAATATTACACTTATTAGGGCGATTTCTCAAGAGTATTGGTTTGACATACTTAATGTCTTATCCGTCGTCAAATCAAGATTTTATATATTTAACTCTCCCGGGCTATTGTATAGTTAGTATGTAAAATCGGTAGTTTCGATAAAACATAAACCCTGCCGCTTAGGAGCATATCACCGGAATATGCTTAGTCTTATTTAAGTATCGGAAAATATAATAAATCACCCGGATGTATATTTGCACTTTTCAAATCATTATAATCCATAACCAAAGATATATATTCCCTGATGTCCATATTGCCTGCATAGTCCCTGGACATACTCCATAGTGTATCCCCTGCTTCTATGTACTGCGGTACCGTTGGTAAGCAATTGTCTACCCTGGCATTTACTGCTAATGTGAATAACAATGATATTGTAATTGCTAGGATGCCCATTGAAGTCGAGAACCTTACTTTGCTCTTGATAACATATCTCTTCATGTTAATACCTCCACAACGAACATATGTTCTTAATGCTATTGTATACGAACATATGTACTATGTCAATAGATATTATATGATTATTTTAATATATATAACGAGGTGATAAGATGTCCACCGCAAAACCTTGTTATAATACAGCAATCTCAGTCCCTTTAGAATATCGTCTTAAAAGGTTTATTAAATACTTGCGGCAATTGCACATTACGATTAGTTGCACTTACTTGTCGAACAAAATAGAATAATTTTTACGAACATACGTTTGAAATACTAAGGACTCTATGTTATAATAGACAAAAAGGCACTAATAGCATTTAGTGCAAAGATGGAGTGTATTATGAATATAGATGATTTAAGCAAAAAGCAATCGGAAGTATTAAGGTTCATAAAAAAGGAGATCGTTAAGAAAGGGTATCCCCCCTCTGTCAGGGAGATTTGTGATGCTGTGAAGCTTAAGTCCACATCTACCGTCCACGGTCATCTTGAACGGCTTGAGAGGAAAGGCTTTATCAGGAGAGATCCAACTAAGCCCCGTGCTATTGAGGTCCTTGATGGCAGCGGCTCCATGGTCGCAAGAAAGGAAATGGTGGAGCTTCCTGTGGTCGGTAAAGTTACAGCAGGTCTTCCTATACTTGCAGAAGAAAACATTGAAGATACCTTCCCGGTGCCTGTGGATTTTGTTGGGAACATTGACGCCTTTATGTTGATTATCAAAGGTGACAGCATGATAAACGCAGGAATTTTCGACGGTGACTATGTTATTGTCAGACAACAAAACGTTGCAAAAAATGGAGACATTGTAGTAGCCCTTCTTAATGATGAGGCTACTGTTAAGACTTTCTATAAAGAAAAGGACTATTTCAGACTGCAGCCGGAGAATCCATATCTAATGCCAATAATAGTAAAAGAGCTTTCCATATTGGGTAAAGTAATAGGGGTATTCAGATCGATTAGATAATGTATTTGTGATACCAATTTATTCTGCGTATTCTATTGTTCTGCTTTACCTGATTATATTTAGTATGATCTGTACGGGATATTCAAGCAAAATGTTGGTCTTCTATTCCATTTCAAGCATTCCGCTATCCCTACCCAGTATATGTGCAATATTCTTTTTCCTTATTGTGCTTAAAACTTTTATATAATTAATAAATAAAGCCTCCCATTCCGATTCGGGGTTCCATTCTCCCTCTGCGTTTTTCTTTTGAAATAAATAGTTCATTATCACTGCTATTTCTATATCATTAAAGGAGCTAAACAATTTATCAAATTCATCATTGCAGAAGCATATGTTTAGCACCTCAACAAGGTCTCGCACACTATGTATCCGGTCCCTTATCATAATGACCTTGTCAGACAGATATCTGCAGTCCTGCATTTCTTCGATAAGCATCCTCAGAGACTCATCATCCATCATGCTGCCATCATGATATTGAAATGCCGGTATACTGCTTTCCTTTTCCCGGAGACCAATAAACAAATTTTCAAAACCATTGGTATTCTTCAGCGCCTTGATCCTTTTGGACAATATTATTACAGTATTTTTCAGATATTCCGCTGAACGCAGGTCTTTTATATTCAGCATAGCGTTAAGTTTTTCCGATGAACGGATGAGATTCTCAAGAGACTCTTCTTCAGACCGCAATTGAAAGAAATTTTGTAGCTCTACTCTGTCTGCATTGCTGATTCCCAGAGAAAAAATATTTCTGTCAAGCAAGGCCAATCCAATTGCATTTGTCGCCACAGGCTCAAATATGTTTATTAGTTGCTCCTTGTAGTCAGGGCAGTATTTCCGTAGCATGGATATAATATTTTTACTCTCAAAATGACCGCAAAACCTGTTCTCGATGATGAATCTTTGCAGGTATTCATTTATATATTCAATCCCTGATAGTTCCGAAATATCCTGACATAGCTGATAATCTATCATACAGGGGATATCGTGGGCAAAAAGGCGATAGTCGTAGTTTTTGAAAAATGAACCTATTTCCCTCAATGTATCTCTATAAGAGAGGTTGTCAATACTTAGAGCAGTCTTCAATGCCTCCTGAAGTAGATCTTTTCCCTTATCTGTCAATGTCGCAACGCACTCCTGCCCGGAATCAAAAATATCAGACAGATTCTTGTTCTTTAGCTTTGTTGCACTCTCCTCAATACTGTATTTTTTTAGATGTATACCAATACAATAATGTATGGAAGTCAAAAGCTCCTGTGCGGTTTCAACAGGGACAGAACTGCTGTCTCCCATAGTAAATCGGTTGGTTTGGCGCATAAGGAGCAGCCACAGCTGCTCTCTGATTCTATTCGTATCTGAATTAGACAATATGCCTTTCAAAATTGCATATTTCATTATAGCAGACAGATACCCTTCACTGTTTTTTATTATTTCGTTATGTAAAACCGGTTTTTTATCTTCTTCCATATTACCTTCTCTTATAATAGGGCCAATATCTAGTTTCACGGCACAATTCTTCAAGGCTTGTTCCCCTTAGGTATTCCAGTGACCCCTGACAGATAGTATCAAAGTATTCTTTCATAAAGGAAATCAGTTCATCATCAGAAATCAGATCCATTGACTCATTTTTGAAATAATAAAACGAGTCCTGTAATTCTGATATCGTGTCTTCGTAGTCCTCCTGTTCTATATAGGGGGAGTCGCAAAACTTAAGGATCAGTTTTTTCAAAATACCCTCTCCAAATTCGATCCTTCCGGTCTCTCTTAGGGCTTCAAACCTTTTTTCGACCAGGTTTAATATTTGTCCCTCTGATAAGCTGAGCCCGAAGCGCAGCGTGACTTCATTGCATTTTCGGAGCTCCTCTGTTGCAATAATTCTTTGTGAGTCGATTAAAGTCATAGAAAATATTCCTTCCAGCTCTATCACCCTCTCAAAACATAGTCAACATATTCATCAACACTATCAGAACCAACAGTATCATCAAGCCGTCAGCACCAGCTGCAACATCAACATCAACTGTATCAATGGTGTTAACAGTATAACCGTTACCCGGGGTGATTACAAGACTTGATTATTTTACCATTTTGTGCTATAGTGTTATACAATAAGGAACGGTTTTTGCCGTTCCTTATTGTATAATATTTGATTTTTATTCGCCGCAAATAGTAATAAATATGCGGTAGCATTTTGGTTGGAGGGAGACATTCATATCGTGGTTAGTATAAATGCCTATTATGTTTGTTGAATATAGGACGATCCATTGGCTCCTTTGATCATATCGCTACATATCCCTTATTTGCCAGGTTCTGCAAAGCATAAATAATGCCTATTTTCACGTGTTCAAAGGTTACCCCTCCCTGCAGATATGCAATGTAGGGAGGCCTTAAGGGTGCATCAGCGCTCAGTTCAATAGAGGCCCCCTGAACAAAGCCGCCGGCAGCCATTATTACAGGATCACTATAGCCCGGCATTTCCCATGGTTCAGGACTCACAAAGGAATCGACTGGAGAGCCCTTTTGGATTCCTTGGCAAAATGCAATAAGGGCTTCACTGCTGCCAAATTTTATTGCCTGTATAATATCGCTTCTGCGGGAATTGTACTCTGGGTTTACTTCAAAGCCAAGCTTGCTGAACAGCTTTGAACAGAACACAGCTCCTTTCAATGCTTCCGATACTATATGAGGAGCCAAGAACAACCCCTGGAAAAACAGCCTGTTCATGCCAAGAGTAGCACCGCATTCCTTTCCGATGCCCGGAGCAATAAGCCTGTTGGCAGCCAATTCCACCAAACGTGCCCTCCCGCATACATATCCACCTGTAGGGGCTATGCTGCCCCCGGGATTTTTGATAAGTGAACCGGCAATTATATCGGCCCCTACCTCTGTCGGCTCCTTCAGATCAATAAATTCACCGTAGCAGTTGTCAACCATGCAGATAATATTTGGGTTTATGATCTTTATTAATTTGATTGTATACTCTATATCCTCAAGAGTCAGGGAAGGTCTCCAGGAATAGCCCAAGGATCTCTGTATCAAAACCATTTTAGTTTTTTCGCTTATTTTTTTTGTTATGTCGTTATAATTTATTTTGCCTGCTTCGTTAACATCAATTTCATTATAGCCTACTTGCATCTCCTTGAGGCAGCCCGGAGGGCAATTTCTTATACCTATTATACCCTCCAATGTGTCATAGGGCCTACCGGTAACAGACAAAAGCTCATCGCCGGGCCTTAATACACCGTATAGGCATAGAGCCAATGCGTGGGTTCCCGATACTATCTGCGGTCTTACTAAGGCATCCTCGCAGCCGAACACTTCCGCATACACCTTGTCCAAGGCTTCGCGGCCGGCATCCCCATAACCATAACCCGTAGAGTAATTAAAATGCATTTCGCTTATCCTGTTGTTTTGCATAGCATTAAGTACCTTATACTGGTTGTACTCTGCTATCTCATCTATTTTTTGGAATTGTGCCGCTGTTTCCTCTTCGGCAGACACGCAAAAATCGATTATTTTTTTGCTTATATTCAGTCTATTTATTAGATATTCCGTTGTTTTGTAATGCATCTTGCACCTCATTTTCTTTCATTTATAGGGTATATTTTATCGCATATAGATTACCATGGCATTTTAGGATAAACATCAGCTAATTATACTTCGAATATCCTATTTAACTTGCGGCAATTAACACTAATGTCTATTTGTTTCAATGTTTTCCTAATTAAAAGAATATGCCAAAGGTTATACGTTAATTAATAAGCTGTATACCGGCGTATTCTATATAGGCAATTAGTCGGCATAAATGCAGCAAGCCCTTGCAAATACACAAGAGCCTGCGGTAACTCAAATATTTATTTGCTTTCGCCTTCCTGAGGCCTGCTGTCGCTGAAAGTAAAATTGATCGGTTTTATCGGAATGATAGTGGAAATTGCATGCTTGTATACAAGCTGTTGTTTACCATCATTGTCCAATACTATTGTATAATTGTCAAATCCTCTTACATTGCCCCTGAGTTGAAAACCATTGACCAAATAAATAGTGATAGCAGTACGTTCTTTTCTGACTTGATTTAGAAATACGTCCTGCAGATTTATATTTATTTTATTCATTCAATTCCCCTCCCAAATAAAATAATACGATTACCAGGTTTATGTATATTTATATTATTATATAATTATTTGTTATTTATTCTATATTAAAGGAATTTTTCCTGCAATGTACATAATAATATTTTCCAACAGCTCGCCTTTCTTGTGAAAGGAGTCAACATTTATCCATTTGATGCGCATGTCCCTTCTGAACCAGGTTAATTGTCTTTTTGCATAATGCCTTGTATTCCTTTTCAATAACCTTAAAGTCTCATCCTTAGAGGCACCACCTCTGAGATAATCCGTAACTTCCTTGTATCCCAAAGCCTGCATTGAATTCAACCCGGGATCGTATCCCATTCCCATCAGTCCTTCAACTTCTTCTATAAGTCCATTGGACATCATATTATCCACTCGCCTGTCTATTCTGTCATAGAGTTGCCCCCTTTCCATGTCAAGGGCTATATAGGCAAATCTATATTTGGGAGGCTTCTTTCGAGATTCCTCCTGATATTGTGAAATAGGCTTTCCGGTATATTTGTATACCTCCAGGGCTCTTATTATCCTTCTTAGATCGTTGGGGTGCAGTTTATTGTAGCTGGGGGCATCTATGGACTCCAGCATTTTGTGCACATGAGTATTGCCTTTGGCCAGGGCCAATTCCTGCATTTCCTTCCTAAAACTTTCATCGGATATAAAATCTGAAAAATCCAGATTATTTAAGAGAGAATTTATGTAAAGTCCTGTTCCTCCGGTTATTATAGGCAGTTTTCCTCTTTTTGCGATGTCGTTGATATATGTTTCAGCCTTTTCTCTGAATAATGCAACAGAAAAATCCATGCCAGGGGTTAATTCATCTATCATATAGTGTTTTATCCCCTGCCGCTCTTCTTCCATAAGCTTTGCGGTTCCAATATCCATGTATTTATATACCTGCGCAGAATCTGCAGAAATGATTTCACCGCAGATGTTTCTTGCCAAATCAAGGGATATCTCTGTTTTGCCCACTGCAGTAGGCCCTGCTAATATACATATTTTGGGGAGTTCTTCCTCCATTGGGATCAAGTTCAACACCTCGGCAAATCTATATTACTCTTTTGAATTTCTTTTCAAGCTCATATTTGCTTATTGTTATTATTATCGGCCTTCCGTGGGGGCAGGTGTATGGAGTGCTTGTTTTCATCAGCCTTTCCAATAGCTCCCGTATCTCTTCCGGAGCAGCGGTATCACCTGCTTTTATGGCATTTTTGCATGCCATGCTCATAATTATCCTGTCAATAGGCGAGTATGCATTGCCTGTGGTTTCCTTCAAAGAATCGAGTATATTACTGAAAAATTCACCGCTGCAAGGTTCGCCCATTATTATCGGGACAGCCCTTATTGCCAGAGCATTTTCTCCAAACCACTCGATTTCAAAACCAAGATTTTGGAATATGAGGCTGTTCTCGGAATACAATGCTTTTTCTGCGGGACTCGTCTCTATAATCACAGGCATTATAAGCTCCTGCACAGCAATGCTCCTCATATCATATCCATTTTTTATATGTTCATATAGTACTCTTTCATGAGCGGCATGCTGATCTATCAACAAAAAAGTATCCTCTTGCTGCCCCAATATATACGTCTTGAACAGCTGACCAATTACTGTTATATGTGAATATGGATTTTGCCCCGGCTTGTGTTTATCTGATAAGGAATACTCAGTATCCTTCTTATAATCAAATTCTTTTATATCCCCTTCGCTTACTGAGACCTTACTTTCATTTTGAAGGGCTGTGAAAGGCTCCGGATTTGTGTATGCGTAATTTGAGCTGATTATATCATGTTGATCCTGTTGTTCATCAAGGCTTTCAAACACCAGGTTGCTTCTGTTAAGGCAATTCTTGACTGCTGCGTATAAAGTATTGAATATTGCCCTGTCATCGGAGAATTTAATTTCCTGTTTGGAAGGATGAACGTTTACGTCTATCATGTCGGATTTTATGCCTAAATTAATTATGCTGAAGGGATACCGGTTGTTCATAAGTAATGTCCTGTATGCCTGTTTCATTGCTTCCGTCATCATTCTGTTTTTTACATATCTATTGTTTATAGAAAATGTCATATAGGTAGAATTCCCCTTGCTTATTTCCGGCTTGCCGATATAGCCCTCTATTCCAACAATTTCATTGGAATGATTTAGAGGAAGCATTGCTTTTGCTACGTTCTTTCCATATATGCAAAGAATAACCGAAAGCAGATCTCCGTTTCCGGGGGTATGCAGCACTGTCTTATTGTCTATTGTCAGCTTTATTGATACTCCTGTGTTTGTAAGGGCGAGTTTTTCCACTATATCTGCAATTGCCCCTTGTTCGGAGGTCTCGCTCTTAAGAAACTTAAGTCTGGCGGGGGTGTTAAAAAAAAGATTCCTGACTGTTACGCTTGTACCCGTCGGGTAACCTATATCTCCATTTTCAATGAATTTGCCCCCTTTTATTATAACAAGGCTTCCTAATGCATCCTCTTCTGCTTTGGTTCTGAGCTCTACTTCGGATACTGCAGCAATGCTTGCCATTGCCTCGCCGCGAAAGCCCAGGGTATTTATTCCGTAAATATCGGCAGAGGATTTTATTTTGCTGGTTGCATGCCTCGAGAATACTTGTCCGATATCTTCCTTTAGAATGCCAC
>CAYURW010000084.1:0-818 GCA_964447145.1 uncultured Clostridiaceae bacterium | reverse complement strand
TCAATGATTTCCCGCCCTGCTGTATTTCTATGCTTATTGCAGCGGCTCCAGAATCTATGGAATTCTCTATCAATTCTTTAACTATTGAAGCCGGCCTTTCTATTACCTCTCCAGCTGCAATTTTATTTATTGTGTTTTCATCAAGAAAATTGATTTTCCCCATTTTTTGCTCCTTTAAAACCTTATTGTATATAGATTATATGATACACATTAAATATGTCAAAGTGTTTATATGATACACATTAAATATGTCAAAGTGTTTATATGATAGACATTGAATATGTCAAAGGTTGCGTTAAATTTACAAACAGATAAACAGTATTTAAGCTGTTTTATTCGTGGCAGTGAATGCTAATATAAATTGCATTTATCATAGTTCCTTTGCTTTCTCTTGGAGCTCCAGGAGCTTGCTGATGGCCTGCATTGGTGTCATGTTTGCTACATCAATGGATTTTAGCTCATCTGCAAAGGAAAAATGAACATAATTGAAAAGGTTGGGTTCACGGTCATTAATAAACGGCCTTTTTTTTCTGTGTCTTACATACACATCCGCCCTGTTGTTTTTTTCGGATTTCTCGAGTATAGAAATGATCTCCGAGGATCTTTCAAGCAGCAACTCCGGGATCCCTGCAAGGCGGGCTACATGTATTCCATAGCTGCCGCTGGCCCCTCCCCTTCCTATTTTCCTCAGGAAAACTATGTCTTTCCCCTTTTCTTCCACCATTATACAGTAATTCTTTACACCATCGATCTTATCCTCTAACTCTGTAAGCTCGTGGTAATGTGTAGCAAAAAGGGTTTTTGCCCCCAGTATTTCT
>CAYURW010000083.1:0-12158 GCA_964447145.1 uncultured Clostridiaceae bacterium | reverse complement strand
CAAAAAAAAGGCAGCCCTATTTCAGCTGCCTTCTGTTCTATTATCCTTATTCTTTTTCCGCTTTAGATGCTTCGATTATTTTTTGTGCTGCTTGGGCAGGCACTTCCTCATATCTTACAAAACTCATTGTGAAGTTTCCTCTGGCTTGTGTCATTGATCTTAAGTCCGTGGCATACTTGAACATTTCGGCTAAAGGTGCTTCAGCAGTAACTTTCTGCTGCTTTCCGCTGGGTTCCATTCCAAGAATTCTACCTCTCTTCTTGTTCAGATCTCCTATTATGTCTCCCATATATTCATCTGGAACGAGCACCTCGACCCTGTATATAGGTTCAAGAAGTACAGGGCCTGCATCAGCCACACCTTTCTTGTAGGCAAGGGATGCTGCTATTTTGAAGGGCATTTCCGCAGAATCCACAGGGTGGAAAGATCCATCGTACAGGGTGCATTTAATATTCACTACGGGATAACCTGCCAATACACCTTCCTCGATACAATCCCTAAGCCCCTTTTCTACAGCGGGTATATATTGTCTTGGAACTACTCCTCCTACTATCTTGTCAACAAATTCAAAATCAGTGCTTCCATCGGTTATGGGCTCAAATTCAACCCAAACATGCCCATATTGTCCGTGCCCCCCGGACTGCTTCTTATGCTTGCCTTCTGCCTTGGCTGATTTCCTGATGGTCTCCCTGTATGGTATTTTTGGATCCTTGAGAACCACTTCAACACCGAATTTATTTTGAAGCTTCTTTGTGACCACCTCAAGATGCTGCTCCCCTATTCCTGATACCAATGTCTGTTTTGTTTCGGCATTTTTCTCTACCCTAAGGGTTGGATCTTCTTCTACAAGCCTCTGAAGGCCACTGCCTATCTTATCCTCGTCACCCTTTGACTTTGGTTCGATGGCCATAGAAATGCTTGGCTGCGGGAAAACCGCAGGCTCAAACATCACGGGATTATTTGCATCGCATAATGTATCCCCTGTAGTAGAATATTGCAGCTTTGCTACAGCTCCTATATCTCCTGCAATCAGTCTGTCTATAGCTACCTGTTTTTTCCCTCTAAGAAGGAATAGGCTGCTCAGCTTTTCTCTCTTTTCTTTATTGGGATTCAGTACTTCCATGTCCGCCTTCATTTCACCCGACATGACCCTGAACATTGAAATTTTACCTACGAAGGGGTCGGCAATGGTTTTGTAAATCTGTGCACTGAAGGATGCCTTTTGATCCGCAGCAACCTTTACCTTCTCCTTGCTCTTTGTATTGACTGCCTCCGGAACCTCTGCGTCCGTAGGTGAGGGCAGATAATCCAGAATTGCATCCATAAGCAAATCTATACCAACATTCTTTGCAGCCGAACCGCAGAATACCGGTACCACATCCCCTGATATTACTCCAAGCCTTAATCCCTTAACGATCTCTTCCCTTGAAAGCTCTTCGCCGTTAAAGTATTTTTCCATAAGCTCTTCGTCAGTTTGTGCAGCTGCTTCTATTATTGTATTCCTGTATTCCTCAGCTTCATCCTTGAGATTTGCCGGGACATCACCGACAACTGTCTTATTTCCTTCTCTAACCTTTGCCTTCATGTCAATTATATCAACTGCTCCTTTAAAATCCGCTTCTGAGCCGATCGGAAGAGCAAAGGGGACAATTTTATTTCCAAAAGCTTCTTTAAGCTGTTCAACGACTTTCAAGAAGCTTGTATGTTCTCTGTCAAGCTTGTTTACAAAGAAAATGCATGATTTCATGCCTTCGGAAACAAGATCCCAGGCCTTCTCTGCCCCTACCTCAACTCCACCGGTACTGTCAACAGCTATTATTGCGCTATCGACAACCTTTAGGCTTGATACTGTTTCACCTACAAAGTCAAAGTATCCCGGGGTATCTATCACATTGATTCTTTTATCTTTCCATTCACAGGGAGCCATCGCGGCGCTAATGGAAATCTTTCTTTTGATTTCCTCCGGGTCATAATCTGTCACAGTATTTCCGTCATCAACTTTTCCGAACCTATCCAAAACTCCGGTATTAAACAGCATTGCTTCAGCAATTGTCGTTTTTCCGGAACTGCCGTGTCCGAATAGACCGACATTTCTCAGGTTTTCCGTTTTATAATCTTTCATATAAATTCCCCCTTTTATGCTTATTCTGTCCACCATTAGCAATTTTAAACGTACACACTGCAAATTCAGACAATTGTACACTGTAACTCTAATTCTATCTTTCCATCAAATAAATGTAAAGAGTAAAAAGTTTAAAGGAGGCCTCGATCATATTTCTATTTTTTCAAAAAGCCTCGCCCCTATTACAGAAAGCAGATTGTAAAGAAGCAGGTCCAATGCCCCAAACACCACGGCCAAAGCTGCAAAAGTCATCCATAGCATAAACTTAAGCGCTATTGCAACAAAAACCGGTATTCCTGCAATTATCAGGGACACAAGCATATTGAGCACAACGTTGAAATTCTGTTTCACTGCCTTCTGTTCATTGTCCCATACAAGCTTCGGAAAACTAAGGTCAATGAATATTCCCGTAAAGGAACTGAAAATGATTCCCAAAGCTGTCACAGGTACAATAAGAATTATCAGGCTGAGGGGCAACCTCACAAAAGCAGCTGCAGTCAACACCATAGACAATGTTCCGATTGCACCAATAAAGGCGCCGGACAGTGCTTTAGCCATTATCTGGATCCTGTAGCTTACCGGCAGGTATTTGCATATGTAAATGTTTGTGCCCTCTCTGGATATTGCCGAAGAGGCTATTGAATTCACAGAGGTGACCATAACGCTCATTGCAAAAGTAGCAGCCAATACAATGCCCTGATTTCCAGTATCAGAAATAAGAACACTGAGGGATTGGAGCTCTTTTGCTTCGTCAGGTTGAAAAATAAAGGGCATCAATATGAACAAGGGGAAAAGAAGGCTGGTAAGCACGCAGTTCATGAAATATACGGGAGTTCTGAAAAGCAGCTTCAGTTCCTTAATCGTATATGCCCCCAGCACAGATTTTTGTCTGCGGAACCCTTTTAACTCCTTTTCTGAATATTTCTTTCTTTTTGAGGGAGCCTCGGAAACACCCACAGCCCCTTTATAATAAATGCTCTCTCCAACACCCAGAAAAAGCATTATAAAAAGCAGGCTGATCAGCAGGAATACCGCTAAATTGATAAAGCCTCTAAGGCTTGAGGTATGAAGCAGGGCTGTCACAGCAAACCTGTTACTGAAAAAAATGCCCGATATGGTGCTGACAAAGGAATTGTCCCCCTGTGCAAGCAGTTGTTGCAGCTCTTCTGCACTCATCCCGGAGCTACCCAGCTTTGTAACGTATGCATTTAACCCGACAGCCAGAATTATGGCTGCAATTCCTCCGATTATCCTGAATCTGTCTTTATTCTTTGCAAGGCCGGTAAACCCCATAATAAGCATGCTTATCATAGTAGCATAAATGAGCGGTATAACAGGCAATGCAAGAAACAGCACAAGGCTGTACAAGTAATAAGTCAACCCGGCCTTCCCCGCAATTCCAAAACCTATAAGAATAGGGGCAAGAAATATAGATTCGGTCAGGTATTCATAAATCAAAGAGACAGTGAACTTTGCCGCAAGTATTTCCGATGCCCTTAAAGGAAGGGGCAGCAAATAGTCAATATCTTTGGAGAAATAAAAAATACTCATGGCATAAAAAATACCGAAAAAGAAAATAGTCAGGCTTGATATTGAAAATCCCATTCCCAGTATCAGCCCCTCCTGCCGGATCTCTGAAAGCACTCGATGTCCTCCGAAAGCCAAAGTCCCGATTCCGAACACCGTTGGCAATAAAGCGATCACCACCAAAAGAGACAGCGCTATATTCTTTATACGGTTTTTGCCGGACTTTGCGGATATCATACCAAAAAGGTTGAAGTTTTTTATCATTACCCTGGTCAATATAATGAATCTATTCATTTTCTGTCAGCTCCAAGAACATATTTTCTAAAGATTCGTTGCTTTTGAAGTGTTCCCTTATTTCATCCATTGTTCCGTAAAAAATCAGCTTCCCTTTGTTAATAATCGCTACTTTGTCACAAAGCTTCTCTGCAACTTCGAGGACATGAGTCGAAAAAAATACAGTGTTGCCGGAGGCGGCATGCTTTTTCATCATTTCTTTAAGAATGAAGGAGGATTTTGGGTCGAGGCCGGTCATAGGCTCATCCAATATCCATACCGACGGGGCATGGACAAGCACTCCCATCAATACTATCTTCTGCCTCATCCCATGGGAGTAGCTCTGTATCTGATCATTAAGAGCAGCCTCCATTTCAAAGCTTCTTGAAAGCTCCCTGATCCTTTCTTCTCTCAAACACCCTGGAACCTTGTATATATCAGCCATAAAGCCTAAATACTCTATACCCTTAAGTCTTAAGAACATATCGGGATTATCCGGAACATAACCAAATTGGAGTTTTGCTTCAAGGGGGTTCTCCTTTATATTAATTCCGTTTATTTCTACGCTTCCGCTATCAGCGTTTAATATTCCCGCAATTATTTTTATGGTCGTTGTCTTTCCTGCTCCGTTGGGACCAAGAAAACCTATGATCTTCCCCTCCGGAACCACAAGGGAAAGGTCGTCCACCGCTTTTACGGTACCGTTATAGGTTTTGCTTATGTTGAATAGTTCAATCATACTTCATCCTCCATATGTGTTTTTTGCCACTTAATTATATCACAAATTTGTAAGAATTTGTGATGCCTTTCCATGTGCCAACCCAAGTACAGCCCTATTTACAAAAGGGCCCAAATAGTCTATTCTAAATATAGCATCGGTTTTCCGATATTAATATCAATAAAGGAGTGCTATTATGAACAATACTGTTAACATTGATTGGGGTAAGCTGGGCTTTTCCTATATTAAAACGGATTACCGCTATATTTCCAAATGGACAGACGGTGCCTGGGACAGTGGAAAGCTCACTGAAGACAATAACCTTACCATCAGCGAAGGTTCCACATGCCTTCACTATGGGCAGCAATGCTTTGAAGGGTTGAAGGCTTACCAGACAAAGGAAGGCAAAATACAGCTCTTCAGACCCGATCAGAATGCGAAGCGTATGATACAAAGCTGCCGTAGGATCTTTATGCCGGAAGTTCCGGAGGAAAAATTTATTGATGCCTGTGTTCAGGTGGTAAAAGCTAACAGGGCCTGGGTTCCCCCTTATGGAACAGGAGCTACTCTGTATCTCAGACCTTTTGTTATAGGAGTAGGGGACAATATAGGGGTAGCCCCCGCTAAAGAATACATATTCTCAGTATTTTGCATCCCCGTAGGTCCTTATTTTAAGGGTGGCATGAGCCCAATCGAATTCTCGGTTTCTGAATATGACAGAGCAGCGCCCAAGGGGACCGGTGCAGCAAAAGTGGGAGGCAACTATGCGGCAAGCCTCTATCCTCATGAAAAGGCCAGAGAAGAGGGCTTTGCTGATTGTGTCTATCTGGATCCGTCTACACACACAAAAATTGAAGAAGTAGGCGCAGCTAACTTCTTTGGGATTACCAAGGATAACAAATTTGTCACACCAGTATCCGAATCTATTTTACCCAGCATTACCAAGTACTCTCTGCTGCACGTGGCAAAGGAATACCTGGGACTGGAAGTGGAAGAAAGAGACGTTTATATAGATAATCTGGACGAATTCGCCGAGGCCGGAGCATGCGGGACGGCTGCCGTTATTTCACCCTTAGGCAGCATCACCTATAAAGGAAAGAAGCATGTATTCCACAGTCTGACAGAAGTCGGCCCAATAACTAAGAAGCTGTATGATACCCTTGTGGGGATCCAGATCGGAGATATAAAAGCTCCGGAGGGATGGATACTGGAAGTAAAATAACATAAGAAAAGGGCGGCCCTTATGCCTTCTGGTATAAGGGCCTCATTTTTTACTCAAAAACATCTACAATGCTGCCGAACAGTTCACTGTTCTCTTTGATTTTCAGTTCGCTTCCCAATACGCAGAAGCTTTGCCTCCCAATCAGTTCAAACATCATATCAGATAACTCCCTTATGTCCTGCTGCCCTACATTTAATATTTCCTCCCGCTCCCTATGCAAATCCTCCGGGGTAATCCTTCTCATATAATTCTCCGTTGCCCTTTCTCCTTTCATATATGGAGTAAGGGGCCGGTCCAGCCTGCTTATCGTCCCTATTATATACCTGTTCATTTCCCTTTCATCAATTTGAAAATTCTTCAGGTATTTGTGCATTTCGGAATACACCTTCAAAGTTTCTCTGAGGTTGGGATCCCTATAAGATACCAGAAACATATTCCCGTTTTTTTCAAAGCCCGCAAATGCTCCATATGCCCCTCCCCGGACCCTGATGCGGTTCCACAGATAATTGTATCTGGATATCGTCACCAGAACCTGCAGCTTTCCCGAATATGGATATCCCAGTCTGATGAAATTATGGCCCTGGGCCACATATTGCACTTTCCCCTGGGTCATAAGCCCTTCATTGAAGGATTCAGGTTTAAAACAGTACTGCACCGACTGCAGCTTCTCCCGGCTCAGATTTCCAAGTATTATATCCATGGCCCCGGCAAAATTGTGATAATCGTCCTCCTCGCAGGTCACAGCCGCAATAAGGCCTTCTTTTCTGAATATCAGCCTCGTAAGCTTCCTAAGATTATCCCGGATTTCATGCAGTTTGTTTTCGATGTTTTTTTCAATGTCAGCAATAAATTTGTAATATGTAAGCCCGGCAGTTTCCTCCAGATAAGCTCCCTCCTCCGAAAAATACGATAGCAGCCTCCTGCAGGCTGTCATATATCCTTCACCGGAGATGCCCATTTCGATTCTGGATTTTGTTTCCCGGATAATTTCCTTTAGCCTTCTTTCGTCATCAAATTTTGTTCTCGAAATAATCTCGTTTATTATTTCGAACATTTTGGGGAGATTGCTGGCAAGAGCCCTGCCCTTTACTGAGAGCACAGGGCTGTATTTGCTGTCGTCCCCTTTCTCACCGTAGACCTGCGTGCTGAAGCGGATCCCTCCTGTGTACATGTCTATTTCTTTTGAAAGGTCTCCGTAACCATAGCTTTCAGTGCTTATTTTCCCAAGAATTGAAGACAAGAGGGGTATATAAGGCAGCATATCCTTGGGGACTGCAGTGGTGTCAAATTGAAAGTTTGCATATACGATGCCATTGGTAAACATATGATGTGCCAGGACCTTTATCCCCCCTGACTCCTTTACCTGCTGGGGAAGCTCCTCGCCTTTCCTGTCAATGTCCCCTATTGAAAGCATGGGTACAAGCTCCAGCTTTTCAGGGCTATCCGGGGTGTTCTGCCACTCCTGCAGCTTTGCCGTCTGCTCTGTCAGCTCTATAAGCTGCCCCTCCGTCATTTGGGCTTTTATATTTTTCAATTTGGCCCTTATTTCCTCATCCCTGGCCTCGGATATGCCTTTTTTCGGCTTAAGCACTATGATTGAACTGTGGTCATTGTTCAATAAATATTTTTCAATAAGGCCTTCAAAATAACCCTTATCTTTTTTATCCCTTATTTTTTTGATAATGCTTTCATAACGGAGATGCATTGCAGGGTCCTTGTCATAAAGCCAACTGTCCATTATTTTAATATTATATATCAGCCCCTTGGGATAACTCTCAAAGTCCGCCTCCCTCAGCCCGAATTCTTTCAGATTGACCGCCGCTTCCGTCAGTTTTTTGTCCAGTCCGTCCTTCACCAGACTTTTTAATGTCTCACGGACTATTTTTATAAACTCTTCCTTTTTATCTATGCAGGAATTTTTTACAATGATGCTGAAGACAGGTTGCAGAATACTGTTATCATGCTTGCCGAAAACATCCTTGCCGATATCCGCTTCAACCAGCGCTTTTTTTAATGGCGACGCAGGGGTTGCCAGCAGTATGTGCTCCAATATCTCCATTGCAAGGTAAAGCTCAGGATCCGTTGAAAAACCGACGGAATAATTCAAGCTAAGATATGTTTTGTCCCTTTCGTCCTCTTTTGGAGATATGGGATATTCAAGTTGGCAGCTTTTCATTGAGTCAAAGGCCTTTTGCACCGGAATCCTCGAATCTATGGATATTGCCTCAAAACCCCCAAGATACGCCTCATCAATAAATTTCAGCTGCTCGAGGGCATCCAGTTTGCCATAAAGATACAGATAGCTGTTTGATGGGTGATAATACTCTTTATGAAATTCAAGAAATTCCTCTGATGTAAGCTCCGGTATTAAGTCCGGATCTCCCCCGGACTCAAATCCATAAGGGGTATCAGGATATAGGGTCTCCTGAAGCTTTCTGGAAAGTACAGAATCCGGTGATGAGAAGGCCCCCTTCATTTCGTTATATACAACTCCCTTATACGTAAGCTCACGGGCGACATCCTCCAGTTCGTAATGCCAGCCTTCCTGTTTTAATATTTCTGGATGTTTATAAATGTTGGGGTAGAAAACCGAATCAAGATATACATCCATCAGGTTCCTGAAATCCTTCTCGTTCCTGCTGGCTATTGGGTACATCGTCTTATCCCCAAAAGTAAAGGCATTCAAAAAGGTATTAAGGGAACCCTTTACCAATTCCACAAAGGGTTCTTTAACAGGAAATTTCCTTGAGCCGCAAAGCACAGAATGCTCCAATATATGGGGCAGCCCTGTGCTGTCTTTTGGGGGAGTTCTGAATGTAATGGAAAACACTTTATTTTCATCCTCATTGTCCATATAAAAAAGTCTGGCACCGCTTTTCTCATGTAAAAAAAGCCGGACCACTGAGTTTACCTCTTTGACAAAGCTTTCTTCAATTAAACGGAACCCATGATATTTTTCATTTATCTCAAAATGCATTTCCTGACCCTCCATTTTATATATTACACCAATTATATAATATGCTTTCCATATTCTACAAATACAATTCAAAATAATAACAAAAGCGGCTTCGCCGCATTTGCAGCCCATGGGCACTTAAAATAACAAAGGCCGCCATAAAGCAGAAATTTAAGGCGGCCAAGGCCAATTCATAACAATTATGCTCTTTTTATTCCCATAAAGAAAAGTGCCAATGTCCCCGGTCCTGAATGAGAGCCAATAACCGGTCCTACCTCATTGATAATGACATCCTTCACCGGAAATTCTTTTTTAATCATGTCCCTAAGGTATTCCGCTTCCTCTATGCAATCTCCGTGGCTGATTGAAATGACCTGATCCTCAGGAGATTCAATGTTCTCCTTAAGCATGTCAAAAAGTGTCTTAATGGATTTCTTTCTCCCCTTGACTTTGGATACGGGTATTAACCTGCCCTCGACATCAACCTTAAGAATAGGCTTGATGTCAAGGAGCGTACCCACAAAAGCAGCTGTCCCGGATACCCTTCCTCCTCTTTTCAGATGCCCCAGATCATCAACCGTAAACCAATGATTCACCCTAAGCTTATTTGACTCGATCCAGCTTACTATTTCATTCTTAGAAGCCCCTGATTTGAGCATTTCATTTGCCTGATAAGCCAGAAGCCCTTCTCCAAGGGAAGCACATTTACTGTCAATAACAGTAATGTCTGCATCCTTGAACTCCTCGCATACCATATCTCTGGCAAGGCTTGCGCTGCTGACACTTCCGCTTAAGCTCGAAGAAAACCCCAAATAAATAATAGATTTTCCCTCTATTGCATATTTCTTAAAAATTTCCGTATATTCATAAGCATTAACCTGTGAGGTCGAGGGCATTTCACCATTTCTAACTGCAGAATAAAATTCCTTGTAATCGAGAGTTTTCCCAAAATCGTCCTTGTATTCCTGACCTCTGAAGTTACATGTAAGACTCACAAAAGGTATATTGTTATCCTCAACATAACTGCGCGGAAGATCTGAGCAGGAATCAATCAGCAAAACAGTATCCATCGTATTCACCCCTCTGTATTGATATATTACTATAGTAACCAATTTTTTGCTATAAATCAATCCTTACCGTTACTGCGGCATCATCAGGCAAACATTTGCATGCTTCCTTCATACCATCTTGTCAATGGAAATAATACTCTAAGCATTACCGCGGCTTCTTCTAATCTAAGGTTAGCAATTCTGGCTCAGGCACTCAAATAAAAAAAATACCTGTGTTTTACAGGTATAAAAATGCAATATATTGGGGGTATGTGCCGGGAATGAGCAATCCCGGCACCGATGATGTTTAAGGTTTATAATAAATGCTCCCTGTTATTCGTATAAAAGCTCGCCGGCAAGGGTTTTCAGGGCCGGATAGTCCAGTACGGCAATTTTGCCGTTCTTTTTGTTTACAATACCTTTATCCGAAAGCTCGCTTATTACCCTGTTCAGGTGCCTGTAGCTGGTACCCAGAAGCGTTGCCATCTCAGTCATGCTGGCGGTTTTGATCTCGTTGATGCACTTTATGTTTGCATCTTCACTTGTTATTGAGATTATATAGCTTGCAAACCTCTTTTCCAGGGGGTACAGTAAATTTATCGAGGTGCTGTTGGAAATCATATATAATTTGTATCCTAGGCCCCTTATGACATAGCTGAGAAAAATCGGATCACTTCCTGCATGCTTGTGAATGTCGTCCACAGATATTCCGATGAGGTGAGATTCATTCAGGGAATCAACATTGCATTTAATTTTGTATCCAGACATGAATTCCACGTCGCCCAAAACGCTTAAGGGCTTATTGAACCTGAGTAGAAGAGACTTGCCATTCTCCATCAACGTATATACCTTAAGCTTGCCTTTTACATCGAAGTAGAAATAGTCCAATTCGTCCCCGGTATTACAGATACATTCTCCCCTTTCAAAACTCATAAGGCTCATATAAGGCCTCATGTCCTTCTGAAACAATGAATCCAGGCTGAACTTCCTTATATAGGCATCCAGAAGGTTTCTATCGCTGATCCTTTTCATGTACTTACCTCCATATTATAATATAGCAGAATTATATCATAAAAAAGGACATATGTCCTATATTATGATATTTTGTAGCAAGCCCTTTTAGTTCTTTTAGTATTCACATCCTCTTATTTGAATTTCCTATCGAAAATGATATAATTGTAATGCTGCAGTTAGGGATTTAGCAGGTAAGACAGGTAAGAAAGGAAATTAAAAAATGAGCGTTGAAAGTGTAAGGAGATTTTTTGCCGAAAAAGGATACACCGATCTACGGATAATTGAAACAGATTTGAGCACCGCAACTGTAGAGCTTGCAGCAAAAGCTCATGGTGTTGCCCCTGCCCTTATAGCCAAGACAATGTCTTTTGGATTAAAGGACAGGGAGATACTGGTTGTTACAAAAGGTGACGCCAGGATAGATAACCGTAAATTTAAGGATTGCTTTCATGAGAAGGCTTCAATGCTTGATTATGACAGGGTATTGGAGGTAACCGGCCATCCGGTGGGAGGAGTATGTCCTTTTGGCCTTAAGGACCCCCTTGAAATATATCTTGATGTTTCAATAAAGGAATTTGAATATGTATATCCCGCTGCCGGCTCTGCAAATTCAGCTGTAAAAATATCCCCCGACAGGCTGCATGAAGTGACCGGAGGCATATGGGTCGATGTGTGCAAATAGAAATTGCTACATAAGAGGAGCAAATATTTTTAGTATGGTACCGGTCAGCCGCCTGTACCATTTCATATTTCTGCAATCCTCCAGAGTAATGTTATGGCAGATTTCCAATGTATCCAAATAATCCTTCTTTACCTCTGAAACGCTTTTTGTGTTGTACATCCAGACACCGCATTCAAAGTGAAGGAACAAACTGCGGTAATCCAGATTAATCGTTCCGACTACAGCATACATGTCATCTACAACAAAGGTCTTTGAGTGGACAAAACCGGGGGTATATTCATATATACGGACTCCGCTTTCTATCAGTGTTTCATAATTTGAACGGGATACCATATGAACATACCATTTATCGGGAATATGGGGAGTGGCAATCCGGACGTCTACACCCCTTTTTGCCGCCAGGCAAAGAGCCGTATTCATTTCATTATCCAAAATCAGATATGGGGTGTTGATGTACACATACTTCTCAGCATTGCCAAGCAGGTTAAGGTAAACGGATTCACTTACTGCCTCATCGTCAAGGGGGCTGTCTGCAAAGGGCTGTACATAACCTTCCGGCACAATGGCCCCGGTTTTCTCCGAAAATGGTTTGAAA
>CAYURW010000082.1:11952-12207 GCA_964447145.1 uncultured Clostridiaceae bacterium | reverse complement strand
AGACCGTGAAGCTGTCACAGCCGCAGCAATTTCTAGCCCAGGATAGAGAAATCGTTGATGAGGCATATGCAGGTGATATAATAGGGGTATTTGATCCCGGGATATTCAAAATTGGGGATACTTTATGCAAGGGAAGCCCCTTCAGGTTTGAAGGAATACCTGTATTTGCACCGGAATATTTTGCCAGAGTGTATACAAAAAATTCAATGAAACGCAAACAGTTTATTAAAGGAATCGATCAAATATCGGAGGAAG
>CAYURW010000082.1:0-11942 GCA_964447145.1 uncultured Clostridiaceae bacterium | reverse complement strand
AATCCAGATATTCCATCAAAAGGATTCTGCGGCTCAGGAGTATATTATAGGGGTAGTCGGGGTCCTGCAGTTTGATGTATTAGAATACAGGCTCAAAAACGAATATGGAGCCGATATAAATATTGAGCACCTGCCTTATAGATATATAAGATGGGTAAAGAATTATAAGTTTGACCCAAAAACATTCAAAATCACTGCTGATACTCTTATTGCGGAAGACAGGCATGGGAATAATGTACTTCTCTTCAGGAATGAATGGTCAATAAACACAGTGACGGAAAGAAACAGTGGAGTGGAATTAGCCCAATTCAACATCAAAGGCAAATAAGGCCTTCAGGCTGCAACCATTGGGCAAACTTGGGCAAAAACAATATTGACAATTGCTTGATCAATACCTTATAATTCTATCTGACAGTTATGCATTTCAGGATAGAAATCATATATCCTGAAACGTTTCCTTTACCAAAGGGTTTGTGCTATTTTTAAATAATCTGTTTACCAGCGTATTTTACATAACATGAATATAGAGTTTTAGTAAATATTAAAGGGGAGTAGCCGCTCGCAAGAGTTGATAAAGCCAACAGCACTGCCTTTGGGCCTGGTTTTATTGCGGCATTGATTGTGCCTGGCAAGACTTTTGATACAAAATCATTTTTGTATCAAAAGTCTTTATTTATTACATAAGAAAGTTGTACTTCCCTATGCAATAAATAACCTTTGATTTAAGTGATGCGCCAGAATTTTCTTCGAAAAAGGCCCAACGAGAACAAATGCGGCAAGCCGCCGTTGTTCTTGTTAGACATAGCTCTAGAACGAAACATGTGTAATAATTCAGGCTTTTGAAGGCAATAACTATAATGATTATGAATGGGGGAGTAATATGGTTACAAATTGGTACAACAAAGACATACAGTCAATTGAGGAAGAGCTTTCCACGGATGCCCAAAAAGGACTTTCAAAGGAGGAGGCTGCCTTAAGGATTGAAAAATATGGCAGCAATGAGCTTAAAGAGGTGGAAAAGGAACCCTTATGGGTCAAGATAGTAAAACAGTTAAAGGACTTCCTTGTGATAACTCTGATCGTTGCAAGCTTGGTTTCCGGCCTTGTTGGAGAAATATCCGATGCAATTGTAATTATTGCAATAGTCATTGTCAATGCGATCCTTGGGGTCGTGCAGGAAGGCAAGGCGGAAAAAGCAATGGAAGCATTGAAAAAAATGTCCGCTCCAAATGCCAGGGTGCTCAGAGACGGGCATATAGATGTAATGGCGGCCAAGAATCTTGTGCCCGGCGACGTGGTTCTTATAGAGGCCGGAGATAGTGTGCCGGCAGATATAAGGCTTATTGAATGTGCCAATCTAAAAATAGAGGAGGCCTCTTTGACCGGTGAATCTGTGCCCTCCGAAAAGGATTCCAAAAGGGTATTTGATACAGAAGTGCCAATTGGGGATAGGTCAAACATGACATATATGAGTACCGTAGTTTCTTACGGAAGAGGAAAGGGCATTGTAACAGGCACAGGAGCAAATACAGAAATCGGCAGAATAGCTGAAGCAATTCAATCATTTGAAAATGAAAGCACTCCCCTTCAATTGAAGCTGAATGAACTGGGGAAATTGCTGGGGATAGTTTGTCTGGTAATATGTGCAGTAGTATTTGCGGTTGGATTTTTCAGGGGAGAAGATATCCTGGAAATGTTTCTTATAGCCGTAAGCCTTGCAGTTGCTGCGATACCTGAGGGACTACCGGCAGTTGTCACAATCGTGCTTGCACTTGGAATGAAAAGGATGGCACAGAGAAATGCCATTGTGAGAAGACTTCTTGCTGTGGAGACTTTAGGCTGTGTAACTGTTATATGCTCCGATAAAACCGGTACCCTTACCCAGAATGAAATGACTGTAGTCAAGGTATTTACGGGGGGAACTGTTTATAATATATCGGGGCAGGGTTACAACCCGGCTGGAGAATTGACAATTGGAGATAAAAAGGCAGAAGCGAAGAAGGATTACGGACTAAAGCTTTTGCTGACATCAGGAATACTCTGCAATGATTCTTCTCTTGAGAAAAAGGATGAAGATGAAAACAGCTGGAGAATCATCGGAGACCCTACCGAAGGGGCACTTGTTGTAGCCGGAGCAAAGGCAGGCTATGAAAAGTCAGAAATGAATGAAAGCTTCCCCAGGATAGAGGAAATACCTTTTGATTCCGGGAGAAAAATGATGACAACCTTTCACAGGGGTATTGCAGATAATAAAATAACGGCGTTTACAAAGGGAGCCCCTGATATAATACTGAATAAGTGTGTAAAAATCCTTCAAAACGATTCCGTCATTGATTTGACCGATGAATTGAAACAGCAAATCATAACAATCAACAGCGAATTTGCAGGAAAGGCTCTTAGAGTTCTGGCCTTTGCATACAGAGAGTTTGATGGCCTGCCCGAGAGGATTGACGCGGACAGTATTGAGGAAGATCTAATACTAATAGGCCTTATGGGAATGATAGATCCGGCAAGGGTCGAGGCTTTTGATGCAATAAAAGTATGCAAGGCGGCAGGCATAAAGCCGGTTATGATAACAGGGGATCACAAGGATACCGCAGTAGCTATTGCCAGGGATCTGGACCTTATGGATGAAAATTCCGGTGTACTGACAGGCCTTGAATTGGATAAGATCCCTGACGAAGAGCTTTTTGAAAGAGTTGAAGATATAAGTGTGTATGCAAGGGTTTCCCCTGACCACAAGGTACGAATTGTTGAAACCCTGAGAAAGAGGGGGCATATAGCCGCAATGACCGGTGACGGGGTCAATGATGCTATGGCCTTAAAAAAGGCTGACATCGGAGTGTCAATGGGCATTACAGGTACCGATGTTGCCAAGGGCACAGCTGATATAATACTCATGGATGATAATTTTGCTACAATTGTATCAGCAGTTGAAGAAGGCAGGATAATTTACAGCAATATAAGAAAATTTGTTTTTTTCCTTCTTTCCTGCAATATAGGCGAAATACTGGTTATTTTTATCAGTATGCTTATTAATCTGCCTGTTCCCCTTATACCAATACAATTGCTGTGGCTGAATCTTGTTACTGATAGTTTTCCGGCATTAGCTCTTGGAACTGAAAAGGGAGATCCTGATGTAATGAAGCAGAAACCCAGAAATGCAAAAGAACCCATAATTAACAAATCAATGATAGTAGAGGTCGCTGTTCAGAGCCTGGCTCTGACAATGGCAGTACTTCTCTCATACATATGGGCTTTGAACAAATATGCGGGAGGATTGTATTCTATAACAGAAGAAGGCCTGGCTATTGCAAGGGCCATTGCATTTACAACATTGGTCTCTGCTGAGCTTGTCAGGGCTTATTCCTGCAGATCTGAAAGGTATTCCCTAATAAAACTCGGGGTGTTCAGCAACAAAACCCTTGTGTGGGCATCGTTGGCTTCATTCCTGCTGTTGCTTGCGGTCATATATATACCGTTCCTGCAACCGATTTTCGGGACATATCCGCTTAGCGTCAACGATTGGCTTATAGTTGCTTTGCTGTGCGCAATGCCGCTTCTGGCCGGCGAAATATATAAGCCGGTTTTTCGGGCAATGTCTGACAGGGCAAGATGAATTACACTTATGCCGCCAGCAGCTTTTGGTTGCCGGCGGCTTTTGATTTTTTGGGCATTTTATAGTAGAATTGTAGTAAAAGGGGTATGCGAAAATTATATCGTATCGGATGTGAGGCAATGTTTCCATTGACCCATATATGGTTCAGCAGAAAGGTGCTGGGATACGTCAACAATATGACTGTCTTGGGGTCTGTATTTCCTGACACTGTAATAAAATGTTGCCTAAAATATGATCAGACCCATAAGGAGGGCTGGGGCCTGTATGATTATTTTGCGGAGCATTCGGAAAGGCACCTTGATTTTGTCAAAGCTGTTGCCGCTCACACAGTATACCCCAAAGGCCTTGATTTTTATGGGGATGAAGAATACAGAAACGGGTATAAGGGTTATTGTTTTCAAAAAGCTGCTTATATAGAAAAAGAAGTGATAATCGCATGTAACATCCCCGAAGAGTTTGGACTCTGGAAGGCCCACAATTTTATAGAAATGGGTATTGAACTTAATATTGCAGAGTCTGAAAGGGGTCTTGCGAAAATATTCAGTCAAGGCCTGAAGGACAGACTGTTGATTGAGGAGCTTTCATCATATATCGACGGTTACTACGGTTTGAAAAACATGTCTGCAGCCGACTGTTTCTACAGATTCAAGGATTTTTTGGAATTAAATGAAATAGACAGTAATGAATTATCCCGCAGGTACAATGCCCAGATGCAGGTCAAACACGGCATAGAGATAGACATATCAAAATGTAGCGATATAATTGAAAAAAGCAGGGCTATTGCAGATGAGGACTTTAAGGATTTTATTGATTATTGTGTTGAAAGAATAGGAAATATGTTAATGGAGAAGTGTATATGAATTTTGAAATTACCGCATTAAAGGTAATATTTTTATGTATTGCAGGCTTTGTGGCAGCCGCAGTTGATGCTATTGCCGGAGGAGGAGGGCTTATTAACCTGCCTGCTATACTGGCGGCGGGGGTGCCGCCTCATTTTGCCCTTGGTACCAACAAATTTTCTAGCTCCTGGGGGGCAATTACAAGCGCTTATACCTTCATACGTTCTGGGAAGGTGCATATGCCCCTTATGAAATATACTGTCCCTTGCACCCTTATTGGATCGGTAATAGGGGTACTTGCTGCATTAAGGATCAATCAGGGTTTTTTACAGATAATAATATTGGTTCTTATTTTTGCTACTGCGATTTACACAACTGTTAAGAGGGATTTTGGAAATGAAGACAAATTCAATGGACTTACCAGGAAAAATATCATCCAGGGCTGTGTTTTTGCATTCTCCCTTGGCTTTTATGATGGTTTTTTCGGACCCGGTACAGGTTCTTTTCTTATATTTCTGTTCATCAAGGTGTACGGTTTTGACTTTACAACAGCGGCAGGAAACAGCAAAGTCCTTAATTTTGTGAGCAATATCACTTCCCTTGTGATGTTTGCCCTAAACGGCAAAATTTATTATTTGATTGGCCTGCCCATTGGCCTTGCCATGGTCCTTGGGGCAAGAACAGGCAGCAAAATAGCAATTAAGAACGGGGCAAAAGTAATAAAACCGATTTTTATAACCATTGCTTTGGTCCTTGCATTAAAACTCCTGTTTGATATTACTTAAAAAAGGGACTTACTTTAACACAAAATCAGGATCTTCAACTGACTTGTAATGATAAATCTTATTAGAAACATATATAATATAGTTTAAGAAATTTTATAGATCAAAACAATCTAAGAAAAAAACATTATCGTATAGGAGGATATGAATATGAAGAAATTGCTTATGATACCGGGACCGACTCCTGTGGCCCGATCAATTCAGGATCAGATGGGGAGGGAGACGGTGGCCTTTGGTGATCCTGCCTTCATCAAAGATTTCAGGGAGCTTTTGGAGGATCTTAAAGAACTGCTCCAATGCAGCGGAGAAGTATTTGCTGTTGCAGGAACCGGAACTATGGGTATGGAAATGGCTGTTGCCAACACCACAAAGAAGGGAGACAACGTGTTGATTGTGTCCCACGGATATTTTGGAGATCGTTTCATTGACCTTTGCAGCCGGAAAGGCCTGAATGTAGATGTACTTTCCAGTGAATGGGGGGAAATAGTCCCCGTTGAAACAATAAGGGGGAAGCTTAAAGAGAAAAACTATTCCGCAATGACTGTTACTCATGTTGACACTTCTACAGGAGTATGTTCTCCGGTTTCTGAAATAGGTAGAATGATGAAGGAGTTTCCGGAGACTCTGTATATAGTTGACGGTGTTTGTGCAACGGCAGGAGAACCCGAGTACTTTGACGATATGGGTATAGATGTGCTGTTCACCGGATCCCAGAAGTCATTTGGAGTGGCTCCCGGAATGATAATGCTGTGGGCAAGCTCAAAGGCCATTGAAAGGCGCAAAAGTCTGGGTATTATCCCTGAATTTTATATAGACTTTGAAAAATGGCTTCCGGTAATGAAGGATACCTCCAAATACTTTGCCACACCAGCCATCAATATGATATGGGCTCTTAGGGAGTCCGTCAGGATTATAAAAGAAGAAGGAATAGAAAACAGATACATGAGGCACAGGAAATATGCTGCAGCAATGCAGGCCGCATTGGAGGCTCTCGGGCTCAAAATACTGGCAGATAAAGAATGCAGAGCAGTCACGCTGTCCAATTTGATTTATCCGGAAGGAGTAGATGACACAAAATTCAGAGGGCTACTGGCTGAGGAAGGTGTCATTGTTGCAGGAGGCCTGGCGGCCTATGCGGGAAAAATGTTCAGGCTGGGGCATATGGGCAATATTGACAAGCACGATCTTGTGTCTGTAATTGCAGCTATTGAAAGGGCGCTGTACAGGGCCGGCATTCCCATGGAACTTGGAAAAGGGGTAGGGATGGTCCAGAAGCATTTAGAAGAATAGGAAGTGTGAAGGGAAAAATGCTCAAGGATATTGATAAATATATACTGGGGCTATCGGACAGCTTTGATTCCAGTGAAGAGGATTTGGGGCCGGGGGTGTTCCTTACAGAATATGAAAATGTAAAGAACATTATTGTGAAAAGAAAGAGGGATTCACACAAAGGAACCTATGGCAGGGTAGGCATATTGTCAGGTTCAAAAGGTATGGCAGGCGCTGCGGTATTAAATTGCAACGCCGCCTTGCGGAGCGGCTCGGGACTCGTGAAGGCATATATAACGGAGGATATATACTATATTGTGGAATCCATGTCAATAGAGACGATAACCTATGCTTTTGACGAAAGGAACATATCCTTTGAAGATCTGAAAAGGGAACTTATTGATTATTCAGATGTTATTGCCACAGGCTCCGGCTGCACTAATTTGAAGTGCTATGGAAATATACTGGACTTTTTGCTACAGAATTCGGAGAAGCCCCTTGTTATTGATGCTGAGGGAATTAACCTTCTTAAACTTGATATGCTAAAAGACCATAGACAGGATATAATTCTGACTCCTCATTACGGAGAAATGGCAAGACTGGCGAAAAAAGATATAGAGTATTATAGAGAAGATATTACAGATAAGGCAGCGGTATTTGCACAGAAATATGGTATTTATCTGGTGTTAAAAGGGGCAAGAACTGTCGTTGCCTGCCCCAACGGATGCTGCTATGTAAATATGACCGGAAATCCCGGGATGGCAACAGCCGGAAGCGGAGATGTACTGACGGGAATAATAGCTTCTTTTATCGGTCAAAAAATGGATATCACCAAGGCCTTGAGGGCTGCGGTATATATCCATGGTTTGGCCGGGGATATAGGAAGTAGAGCTGTAGGAGAACATTCGCTTATTGCGGGGGATTTATTAAGGTATCTGCCTGATGCTTTTATAGATGTTACGAAAAACATGTAAGTTAAACACAAAAATTTAATAAAAGAAAAACAAATACATCAATACCCCGACAAAAGACACTGCAGCATTCAGGATAAGGGTCTTGTTGAATCTGTCGTTTTTTCTTCTGCAGCGTACCATATTTATACCTATGGATATTATGCAAAAGAAGAAAAGAAATATCAAAAGCAGCAAAACATAATGCATCATGTCGGTATCCCACGTGCTTTGCAGCTTAATGTGAAAAGATTTGTCCATGTAAGACTCAAAGCCGGGTTTTGCCACTACAGTTATAAAGAATATCACAAGTATCAGCAACCAGGACATTATACCGGACCACTTGACCCATTTTACAAGCGCATCCGGGCCTTTTCTCCTGTCTAACAAGACTTCACCTTCCCTCTCTTACAATTAAGCGATATTTTCATTTTAGGATAGATGTCAGATGTTATATTTTGCAGACCCTAAAATGCTTCCTAATTCATAGAATACGCCAAAGGATTTGTGCCATTTAATAAGCTGTTTACCGGCGTATTCTATACTAATTTAATTATAATGGACTGGACAAAATGAATCAATGAGTGTTTTGGTGATATTTGGATAAATATGTATGAATATGAATATATGCAAGACATAAAGAAACAAAAAATCAATTGTAACGACTACTCATAAATGGAAATTAATGTTGATAAGCCCCATGTTCTATGACAAAAGCCGTATATCCATTTTAAACAAGGAGCTTCTATAATACTATTATAGTTAATTGCACATATAGGTAATGGAAGGTATTAACTTATATGTATAGAATTAATACAATATTAAAATTATCTCTATGGTGGGAGGTTGTTATAAGGAAGATCTTAAGTATATGAGTTGAGTATCTATCTTTATATTTGGCATAGCGGAGATGCACGAATAGGATCATGTGTAGTAATGGCAACTTTGTGTTGACAGAAAAGCCCAATGTGATATATTTATATCATGAAGAGATAAATATATCACATTGGAGGTGCTCTGTTATGATAAAAAAGCAATTTTATATGGGGTTTGCAGGTCTATTGGGTTTTATGAGCTTGCGCTGTTTTTATTCTGGTAATACATTAGATTTATGGCATCTTGGGTTTTTTGCTTTCTTTGCAAACTTTATTATAGCAAGAATTAGCGGGAGCAAGGAGGATGAGCGATATATTGAAGATAAGAAAACAGCATATGCATTTGCCGGTAAATTTGCAGTAATTTTACTTTTTATTATATGGTGTGCATCAGCGATTGTGAGAAACACTGATTTTCTATGTGCATCAGTCTCACTGGCATATGCAATTACGCAAAATGTATTTGCAGTAAAGCTATATGTTTTAGAGGAAAGATGAAATGGATCAGTTTACCTGTAAGCTTAAAAAATATAGACAACTGAAAAGACTTACACAGGAGCAGCTTGCGGAAATTGTTGGGGTGCGAAGAGAGACTATAATGAGACTGGAAGCCGGCAAATATAACCCTTCATTAAAACTCGCTGTAGATATTTCGAAGGCGGTAAATGCTCCTATTGAGGAAATATTTATATTCGATTAATTTCTAAGTTTTGTTATTAAGTTCAATGGGTCATGTGGCGCAGTCTTCTTATATTGCGCATCGGTAGGGAAATGGGAAATAGAAATTATTTGTATTAGGAGAGATATATTATGGAGTATAAGCTAGCTCTTTTAGCTGTGAAGAGCATTGAAAGATCGAAACAATTTTATAAAGATTTATTTGAACAGGAAGTTATTCTTGATTTGGGCAAGAATGTGACTTTTAACGGTGGGTTTGCCATTCAAGAAGATTTTGCATGGTTGACAGATTTACCACCAAAATCAATTGTAGAGAAATCAAACAATATGGAATTGTATTTTGAAGTTGACGACTTTGATGAATTTATTACAAAATTGAACACTTATAAGTCAGTCGAATATGTTCATCAACCCAAGAAACACGAATGGCAGCAAAGGGTAGTTCGCATATATGATCCTGACTATCACATTATTGAAATCGGTGAGTCTATGAAAGTTATTGCTAAGCGATACCTTTGTGATGGGTATTCTGTTGAAGAAATTTCAAAAATCATTCAGCATCCTATAGAATTTGTAGAGATGTGCAACACTATAGATTAACTTATGTAGCAACCACATCCCTTCACCGGGGCTGGTCGCAAGCGACCCTTGCTGCTCGCCCATGCAACCCGGCTGGTCGCAAGCTCCGCTAAAGGGGATAGGCTCTGCGGGTCCGGTTCAGGGACGTCGTTAGTGCGGAGCCGTTTCTGACATTACGGTGCAGTTTGAATTATGTAATCGCAAGTAGAATTGAAAAGGAGACTTAATTATGAGTGAGATTTTTGATATTTCCTTTGATAAGATTGGGATCATAAAAAACTTATGGGAGAAGAATCGGCAGTACCATGAAGTTACTTCAGAATATTTTAGTTATACATATCGCTCTATGTGTTTTGATGAAAGAATGAAAGCATTTGGAGAATTTGATAAGGATATGCTTAAAATAACAGTTGCTAAAGATAATGGTGAGTATATCGGTTATTGTATATCAACCATAGTTGAAGGGAAAGGAGAACTTGAATCACTTCATGTAGATGAATCGAAGAGAGGGATGGGGATTGGAAAAGAACTTACAGTTAAACATCTTGAGTGGATGAAAGAAAATAATTGTATAGTTATTGGAGTAACAGTATCCCAAGAAAATGAATCTACTATTAACTTTTATAAGAATCTAGGATTTTATCCTAACACTGTATATATGCAACAAGTGCAAAGAAAATAACTTGCTTATATTTAATATTATTCTTATAGAGGGCAAACTCCTATAGGTCGTATGTTAGCGATTTAACCAAGAGAGTCAATATAAAAATGGAGGGCACAAAATGTCGGTAATAGATAAGTTGGCTTGTTCTCTAAGTCGAAATGATGAAATACCAAATCAAGAATTAGCAAAGGAACTTTGCCGGGCAGATGACAGAGGCAGTATTAAGGAACTAGTCCAATGTCTTTTTAGTGGAACTACCGCAATAAAAAACGATAGTATTAAAGTATTATATGAAATCGGGGAGGCTAAACCGGAACTAATTTCATCTTATGTAGATGATTTTATCAAATTGTTGAGTAGTAAGAATAACAGGCTTGTTTGGGGCGGGATGATCGCTTTATCAACGGTTGCAAATATAAATCCGGATAAGGTTTTTAAAAATATCAATTTGATATTTGAAGTAATAAAAAATGGTTCTGTAATAACTGTAGATAATGGAATATCTGTATTGGCAAAGGTTGGCTCAATAAATAGGGAATATGAAAAGGAGATTTTGCCATTTTTGTTAAAACATCTTGAGACTTGTAGGCCAAGAGAAGTTGCTCAACATTCAGAAAGGAGTATGGCTATAGCGAATTCGGGAAATAAAGTAGAATTTCAAAAAGTTCTGGAGAAACGTTTGGATGATTTGACTCCACCTCAACAAGCGAGGGTTAAGAGGGTCCTTAAAAAAGTAAGTGATCTCTAAAATAAAGAGACCGGCGCCCTCCCTATCTGTTGATGGGGTGGCTGTTACGGCGTTTAACAACGAGTTGCAGGCTCCGTGCCGGTCAGCAAAAATTAGGGCAGTTCCGTCGCTACGACCTAAGTCCGTCTGCCTATATATGAAATTGCACACATAAGATGGCTGCGTCCTATGGCGAATATACCGGAAGGGAAATTACACTATGTCCTTATGTTTTATCATCTGCAGGAAAAGCATTCCCTATTTATCATATACACGAGATGGACCCAAACTGGGACGGAACTCACATTAATACTGTTGATAGATGACATATGACGCAAATCTCAATGCTTAATTGGTGTTTGATATTATGAAATATAGAGAAGGAGGCAACTACAATGAGTAAAGTAATTGCTTACTGCGGATTGATTTGTAATGATTGTCCGGCTTTTGTAGCTACAGAAAAAAATGATGAAGAGCAGAAACAAAAAATTTCTAAAGAATGGTCAAGCCCAGATTATGAAGTTAGTCCAGATGAAATAAGTTGTAAAGGCTGTAATTCGGGATCGGAGATTTTATTAAAATTCTGCAAAGAATGCGAGATAAGACAATGCGGTATAGAAAAGAAGATGAATAATTGTGCTTATTGTGGCGAATATCCATGTTCAAAACTCGATGTTCTATTTAAGAATTCTCCTCAAAACAAAGAAGCATTAGATAAAGTACACAAAAGTCTATAGGTTATCAATATAGGTGCAAACTCCTATGGGCCGTTTGTTAGGGATTTTAACCCGAGGGGGACAATATATACAAGCGACAAATGTCAGGTTCCAGGTACCGGCAGCGTATATAACGGTAATTTAGCAAGGCTCTGCGGGTCCGGCTCAGTGATGTTGTGAGTGCGAAGTCGTTAGTGCGCCAAGCAAAGCTTGGTGCTTCTTGCAAGGTGAAAGTCCTTGCTGG
>CAYURW010000081.1:0-12233 GCA_964447145.1 uncultured Clostridiaceae bacterium | reverse complement strand
ATGAAGTATCATTGCAGGACCCCATCGGAGTCGATAAGGAGGGCAACGAAATCAGCCTTATTGATATATTAGGAAGCGATTCAGACAATATATTGGATGAAGTAGAGCTGAAGATTCAGATAAAAAAGTTGTATCAAAGAATGGATATTGCTCTGAAAAAAAGAGAAAGACTGGTCATTGAGCTGAGGTATGGACTTCTCAACGGTATCAGCAAGACCCAAAGAGAGATTGCTGATATGCTTGGTATTTCAAGATCCTATGTGTCAAGGATAGAAAATAGAGCAATAAGGAAGCTTTATAAAGAGCTTTACAATGAAAATGGTTAATAATAGAATATTAATATAAGGCATAGGGAAAAGACATATTTGGAGGCAGATATGAAAAAAATACTAAAACCTGATTTGTGTTTAAGAACAATATATGATTTAGATACAATTAAGCTGAAGGCCCGGGGAATAAAGGCAATTATAGTTGATATTGACAATACTCTGGTTTCCTGGGAAACGAAGGAGCCCGACGATAAAGTCAATGAGCTGATGTTTAGATTGACATCTGAAGGCTTTAAGATCTGCATGTTATCAAACAGTACCAGGAAAAGGGTTGAGGAATTTAATAAATGTCTGAATCTGCCTGCAATACACAAAGCAATTAAGCCAAGCAAAATTGCCTTTAGAAAGGCTATAGCTCTCATGGGTTCAAGTCCGGAGGATACTGCGGTAATAGGGGACCAACTTTTTACCGATATATTCGGAGGTAATCGCCTTGGACTTTTTACAGTGCTGGTATCCCCTATAAGCAGCAGAGAATTTGTCTGGACCCGGCTTGTCAGAAAGGTCGAAAGGCTTGTATTAAAAAAAGTGTTGTAACAAAATGTAAGAGTCCTGCTATGTTTGCAGGATTTTTTATGATTTTTATAGAATAGTATAATTCAAATACCCATTGGATAGTTATGGAACAGTAATTATTTGACTTATGTATAAAAAGCACTCAACTATAGTAAAGTGTATTCACCTATTTACAAATAATATTTTACATTTTGGGAGGAAGTAAAATGTATAAACTGAAAAATCACATGGAAGATTTTGTGACCAGCAAAACAGACGAAATCCTTAGATTCATTAATATATGCGGATGTGAAAAATGCCGACTGGATATCATAGCCTTAGCACTGAACGATCTTCCTTCAAAATACGTTGTGACTGAACAGGGAGAACTATACGCAAGGGCTAGGGAATTAGAGCAGCAATTTGATATTGACGTCGATACAGCAATTATTAAAGCTGCAGTTTTTGTCGGCAAAAATCCGCGGCACAATACTACTGAGTAATTGCATACCAAAAGCAATAATTTATGTAGAATACGCCAGTATACAGCTAATAAAAACAACGTACAATCTTTGGCGTATTCTATGAATCAAGGAAACATTTTTGGATATCCGGTATCTAAATTATAGAGTATCGAAATATATTAGCTGATGTCTATCCTAAATTTATAGTTCTTTGCGTATAAGCAAAGCTGCAGTATTCAATAATAATTGTACATGTAGCTAATATACAGCATCGTATACCGAACAAAATAATCTGTCAAAAGAAACATACTTGTCCAAACTAAGGAAATTATGTTAGTATTATATTAAACTAATACATGGAGGGATATGACTAATGTTATCAGCTGGCGAGTTTAGAAAAGGACTGACCTTTGAGATGGATGGAAATATTTATACAATAGTTGATTTTCAGCATGTTAAGCCAGGTAAGGGTGCAGCTTTTGTCAGAACAAAAATAAAAAATATAATAACAGGCGCTGTTATTGAAAAGACATTTAATCCGACAGACAAATACCCAAAGGCTCATATTGAACGGAAAGCCATGCAATACTTATATGAAGATGGCGGACTGTATTATTTTATGGATAACGAGAGTTATGAGCAGATACCGCTTAATCAGGACCAGGTGGAAGATGCCATCATATATCTGAAGCCCAACGACACAGCCAATATTAAATTTTATAAGGGCGAGGCTTTTTCTGTCGAGCCAGAAAATTTTGTTGAAATGGAAGTAATTCAGACAGAACCAGGTTTTAAAGGAGATACCGCAACGGGAGCGACAAAGCCTGCCACTATAGAAACAGGGGCGGTCATAAGTGTGCCTCTATTTATCAACGTAGGTGAAAAAATCAGAATAGACACAAGAACCGGAGAGTATATGGAGAGAGTCTAAATCCAGTCAACCTGGGCAACTGTATAGATCATGCAATGAATACAGCCGTTAATACTGGATAGAATACTAAGAACAGTAAAAAAGGAGGAGTACTTATGGAATACTTGTACGAAAGAGTTGCCTACCTTAAGGGTCTGGCGGAAGGGATGAAGGTGGATGAAACAGCAGACCAGGGCAAATTGATCTTAAAAATCATAGACGTGCTTAACGATTTTGCCGATGCCATCAATGAGCTTAGTGAATCACAGAATGAATTGGATGAATATGTTGAAGCAATAGATGAAGATCTCTCGGCTTTAGAGGACGATTTATGCTTTGATGAAGACGATGAATGTGATGACCCTGATGACGATGATGATTGTGATTATGTCGAAGTTAAGTGCCCGCACTGCAAGGAGTTTGTTTATTTGGACGAGGACCTTGTAGATAGTGGAAAGGAAGTAATATGCCCCAATTGTCATGAGGCAATAGAATTTGAAAGTGAATATGAGCACGGATGCGGCTGCTGTCATGATCATGAATAGTATTTAGACCCTTAGAAGGCCCGATTGAGTTTCGATTCAACCGGGCTTTTCTATTGTATAGGAAAGTATAACTTTCCTATACAATAGAAAATATTGATTTAAGTGCCCGCACCAGAATTTCCGAAGGATATGGCGCATGAGCAGAATAATGCGATGCAGCCTTATTATGAAGTACCCCTGTTCATCCTCTATATAGGGTCTGCATAATAAAGTTGCGCCGCATTATTATTTTTGTAATTTTTCCATAGGAGCTGTCATATCTATAGTACAAATTACAATTTGTACAAAGGACAGGGTATTCTTATGAACGATAATTATAAAATATTTGAGGTGTTGGAATATTTACCGAGGCATATCAGATCTATGGTTAAGAAACTTCCGGAGAATTTGTTGGCAGATACAGAGGAATTAAGGCTGCGGTTGGCAAAACCTCTCTGCGCTGTAGGCTGCAGCTTTGAAGCATTTATAGGTATTGAAGGGAAAACAGAAGCCTCGGATGGCAAAGCATACATTGTAAGTGAGGACGACTTAAATAATACACTTCAGTTGGTTTGCAACTTCTCGATGTATTCGGTGGAAGAAGAGCTTAGAAACGGATTTGTCACTGTAGGGGGCGGCCATAGGGTCGGAGTAAGCGGCCGGACATTAATAGAGAATGGCAAAGTTAAAACTCTGAGAGATATAAGCTGTATGAACTTTCGCGTAGCAAAACAAGTAATAGGCGCATCAGAAAAAGTAATGGGCTATTTGATACGTTCCCCCGACAGCATTTACAACACATTGATCATTTCTCCTCCTCAATGTGGAAAGACTACACTTTTGAGAGACCTTGTAAGAAATTTCAGTGAGGGAAACGAAAAAAAACTCTATAGGGGGATGAAGGTATCTCTGATAGATGAACGATCTGAAATTGCTGCCTGCAATTCCGGTATTCCCAGGAACGATATAGGCATAAGAACAGATGTTCTGGATGGGTGCCCAAAGGCAGAAGGGATAATAATGATGATACGATCGATGTCTCCGGAGATAGTAGCAACCGATGAAATTGGAAAACCGGAGGATGCCGCATCTATAACAGATGCAGTAAATGCCGGTGTAAAAGTTGTTACTACAATACATGGAAGCAGTATTGGAGATTTTTTGAACAAACAGTCTCTCAAATTTATACAAAAAGGGGTTTTCGAAAGGTATGTAATATTAAGTAGGGGAAACGGAGTCGGAACCCTGGAAACTGTGTTGGACGGGAAATATAGCACTCTATATGAAAGAGTGTAGGATGAGGGGATAGGATGTTTATAAAAATAGCTGGGGGCTTATTGATTGTTACTGTAGGCGGGCTCTTCGGGATATTATATTCAAATCGCCTGCTATATAGGCATAAAGAATTAGCAAACTTAAGAAGAATTATGCAAATGCTTGAAACAGAAGTAGCCTATGGGGCTACACCCTTACCTTTTGCCTTGGGCAGTATTTCAAGAAGAACTTCAGGCCCTGCGGGCAGCTTTTTTGGAAATGTTGCGGAATGTCTCACAAAAAGGAATTTTTGTACATTAAGAGAAGCATGGAATGATTCAGCGAAGAAACTTCTTGATGAGTCATCGCTGATTGAAGCTGACATAGAGCTTGTTAAAAGCTTTGGGGACATACTTGGATATTCCGATAGAGAAGATCAGAAAAAGCATTTTCAGCTTTTTTATCTTCAGCTAAAGCATCAGGAGGAATTGGCGGCTGAGGAGATAAAAAGAAGTTCAAAACTTTACAGAAGCCTCGGTTTTTTATTAGGACTGGCAGTGTTTACAGTTTTGGTTTAACAGTAGGAGGTGGCAATTAAATGGATGTTAATTTAGTGTTCAAGATAGCAGCTATAGGTATTGTAGTGGCAGTGCTTAACAGGGTGCTTAACCAGTCAGGCAGGGAAGAAATGGCAATGATGACTACATTGGCCGGTGTTGTAGTTGTTCTGATGATGATAATTAATTTGATAAGCAATCTTTTTGATAGTGTAAGAACCATGTTTCATTTATAGGGTGATATTATGGATATCATGAAATTAGTTTCTGTAGGCATTGTTGCATCTGTCTTGGCAGTGCTCCTGAGGGAAGAGCGGCCTGAGATGGCAGTCTTCGTAAGCATTGCGTGCGGCCTTATAATATTTGTTTTTATCATTAACAAGCTAAATTCCGTTATATCAGTATTAAAGTATTTTGCAGGCAAAGCGAATATTGATATATTATACTTCTCAATTATTCTTAAGGTTATTGCTATAGCATATATAACAGAGTTTGGTTCACAGATTTGCAGAGATGCAGGTGAAGGCGCAATTGCAGCAAAGGTAGAACTTGCGGGAAAGGTCCTTATTATGGTTATTGCAATACCTATACTTGCAGCACTTATGAACACTATGATGCAGATCATGCCCTAAGCCGGCCGCCGCATTATTATCATATTGTACATTATAAGATAGGGGGATAAACGTGAGAAAAGTTGCAGCTTTTATTTTAGTAATTGTTTTATTATGTGCGGGAGCTGTTTACTGTGAAGACACAGAGGATATTTTGCACAGCCAGTTAAATGACCTGGATATAAGAGAATTAGAAAAATATGTTGATAGCATAAATCAAGCATCCGATGGGATGATACCTGATATAAGCATAAGAGGATTAATAACTGATCTGTTTAAGGGCAATCTGATAATTGGTCTAAAGGGAGTTGCAAAAGGGATAGTAAACTATTTTTTTTATGAAGTTGTTTCCAATCTCAATATCATGGGAAAACTCCTCATTTTAGCTATATTTTGTGCAATACTTCAAAACCTCCACAATGCCTTTGAGCAGGATTCTGTGGGAAGGCTGGCATATGGAATATGCTATATTATTATAATAATAATGGCTGTAAAAAGTTTTAGGGAATCAATGAGTGTGGGAGCAGATGCCATTGATAAAATGTCAGGTTTTATGCAGGCGCTGTTACCTACATTGCTAAGTTTGCTTGCCGCTGTAGGGGGTATTTCCTCTTCAGCAGTATTCCAGCCGCTCCTTTTTACATTAATAACCCTTATTACAACCTTTATCAAGTCTTTTGTCATGCAGTTGATATTTTTTTCTGCAGTCTTAAGTATATTAAATAATTTATCGGACTCGATCAATATCTCGCATCTTGCATCCCTACTAAAACAAATAGCAGTCGGGGCTATGGGCGTTGTGCTTACAGCTTTTTCCGGGGTACTGGCAGTACAAGGCATTGCGTCTGCTTCAATAGACGGGGCAACGATCAAAACTGCAAAATTCGCTGTGGACAACTTTATCCCGATTGTAGGAAGTTTTCTTTCAGATGCTCTGGATGCAGTTGTAAGTTGTTCAATGATATTAAAAAATGGAATAGGTATTGCAGGATTTGTAACTTTGATATTGATTTGCGCTTTTCCGCTGATAAAAATTCTATCTATAGTATTGATTTACAAAATTACTGCGTCTCTTATACAACCTATACTTGACAATCAGATAGTGCAATGCCTGAACGACATGGGCAATGCTATGCTGGTCCTGCTGATGTGCGTTTTGGCTGTGGCTGTTATGTTTTTCATGTCTTTGACTGTTATTATGGGTGTCGGTAATATGACGGTTATGATTAGGTAGGTGATTCTGTGGCTGATTTTTTAAGAAACTGGATAGTTAATATAACAGTAATAATTGTGTTTATTATGTTTCTGGATACTATAATGCCCAACGATCTGCTAAAACGCTACGTAAAAGTGATAATAGGGCTTTTTGTTATCATATCGTTAATAAAGCCTTTCATACTTGTAAAAGACTATGCAAAAGGCTTCAACACTGAGTTTATGGAGACTGCAAGCTATATAGAAAAAGGCGGCAGTTATGCAGACAATGATAAAATAAGCAAGTTTCAAATGCAAAAAGCGGTAGAAATCTTTGAAGATAATATAAAGAACCAGATCATAAAGCTTGTAAAAAGAAATGCAGGATCAAGGTACAGGAAAGTAGCAGTAGAGCTTGAATTGGAGAGCAATATAGATAAAGAAGACTTTGGGGGTTTAAAATCTATAATCATTAATTTGACAGAAGGAGAAAATAATGTAATAGAAGTGGACAAAATCAGAATAGAGGTTAATGAAGAGCCTGGGGAAAATAAAAATGTAATTAATAGAGACAAAGCAGAATATAATTTGAATGATAGCAGAATAAAAAACAATATAAAGGATGAAATAAGCAAGGCTTTTGGAATCAGTGAGTCAATAATCAGTGTTAATATACTGAAATAGCATACATGTGTCTATCCTAAAATGTATAGGAGGAGGTCTTATGAAACTGCTTGAGTGGCTTAAGGATAAACTAAAGAAGGAAAACATGCAAAAGCTATATCTATCAAAAAAAACAGCTTCAAATTTGATAATCGTATTCTGTCTGGGATTGGCACTTATAATAATTGCTGATTTTTATAAAAATATCAAACTAAATAAAGCAGCAGATAAAGATTACTTTGAGGAGGATACGTCAGCAGAAGTTACAATTGATGACAACATTGCATCTGACTATTCGAGAAAGCTGGAAAGGGATCTGTCTTCAATATTAGGCAAAATTCGAGGTGCGGGAAAAGTTTCTGTTATGGTCACCCTGAAAAGTGGTGCAGAGATAATTCCTGCAAAGGATGAGGCAATATCTGATAAAGTAACAAACGAAAAGGATGTAAGCGGTGGTACAAGAACAATAAATGAAAAAACAACCGACGACAAAGTTGTATTTGCAGCTGCCCAGGGGGGAAACTCAAAACCCCTTATAATTAAGGAGGTCAATCCTGAAATAAAAGGGGTGATAGTTGTGGCAGAAGGGGCAAAGGATTCAAAGGTCAAGCTGGAGCTTTCCCAGGCGGTACAGACTGTGTTGGATATTCCTGCACACAGGGTGACAGTATATGAGAGAAACTAAAATTAAATAAAATATATAATTTCAGGGAGGTATGTATATGCAAGTGAAGAGGAAAAACATAATGATATTGTCAATGATAATACTGCTGTTTGTGGTCGGGTATGCATATAACAGCTTTACATCCGATAGGATGGCAGATGCCATTTTTGACCCAAATGATCAAGCCTTAGATACAGATATGTTAAAACCAGCAGGCTCGGCTGCCTTTCCGGACGATAATTCAGATCCTGAACAGTTTGGCGGAGCAGAAGTCATTGAAAATATAGAGAATAGTGCTGTTGAAACGGCAGGTGCAACATTTTTTTCGGAATACAGAATAGAGAGAGATAAAAACAGAAGCAAAGAGGTAGAGATGTGGCAGGACATTATTAACAGTGACAAAGCAGAAGACAATTTTAAGAATATGGCACAACAAGAACTGGTAAAGATTGTAGCTCTTACCGATAAGGAAATGCTCATAGAAAATCTTATAATTGCAAAGGGCTTTAATGATGCCCTGGTGTTTCTTGCAGATGATTCTGCAACAGTTATAGTTGAAGCCAGAGAGCTTACTCCGTCGAACATTGCACAAATTCAGGATATTGTAACTAGAAAAACCAAGATGGATCCAAAAGATATAAAAATTATGAAGAAAAACTAAGTGATCAGGGATAGAAAAAATTCGCAAAACCCCAATAATTACAAGCTTGAATAAATATATCAATCCTGTATAATATAATATTATCAGCATGTCTGCAATTCAAATACATTACATTTATTTGTAAATGAATTCTGGTTTTGCTATAATGAATAATAGAAGTTTTTTTTATGCAAGGGGGTGCGATATTTGGAAAAAGAGATTAAGCTGGATAAATACGGCAATGTCAAAATTGCGGATGATGTAGTTGCGATAATTGCTGAAATAGCTGCCAAGGAGGTAAAGGGTGTTTACTCTATGAGCGGCGGAATAGCTGACAGCATAACAGAGATATTGGGTAAGAAAAACCCTTCAAAGGGTGTGAAGGTAGAGGTAGGAGAGAAAGAAGCCGCAGTAGACCTATACATAATAGTTGAATACGGTGTTAAGATACCGGATGTATCCTGGCAAATACAGGAGAATGTCAAAAAGGCTGTTGAAACTATGACCGGCCTCACAGTTGTAGAAGTGAATATTCACATACAAGGTGTCAATTTGGGAAAAGAAATAAAAGAAGAAGAGAACACGGAAATAAAACAGAAATAAATTACTTACTAAACTAACCCTCTTTTTATTGAATAGATAACAGAGGGTTAGTTTAAGCATATTCAAGAGAAGAAACCGGGAGGATATATGGGTAGACGTCAGGCAAGAGAATGTGCAGTTCAATTTTTATATAGTTCAGATTTTAATAAAAATGAAGGTCTTGAAGAAATGCTTGAGGACTTTTTTGATACTGGGCTTCAGGACACATTAAATGCAAACGATAAGAAATTTGCGGAAGAAATAATAAGGGGCACATTAGAACAGCTTCAAAATATCGATGAGCTAATACAAAATAATACCACAGGATGGGCTAAAGACAGAATTGCAAAAGTTGACCTGGCTGTTTTAAGATTGGCATTATATGAGATAGAATACCGGGACGACATTCCAGACAGCGTAGCCATTGACGAAGCAGTTGAATTAGCCAAAAAATACAGCACTGACGAATCCGGGGGCTTTGTCAATGGTGTTATAGGCAAAATAGTAAGAGCAGAAAAGTAAAGGATGGATGGCAAGATTCATTTGAGTTGTATCACCAGTATTTTGCGATAAGATACAACAGACAATATTCTGTATGCAATATTGGAATTGAAGGGGTTATCGGGAGAAACAAATGAGTAATGAAAAAATCTTTACAGTTTCGGAAGTAAATAACTACATTAAATATTTAATACAGAATGATGTGCTTCTTTCTCATGTTTATGTAAAAGGTGAGATATCAAATTACAAGCTTCACACTTCCGGTCACGTCTATTTTACATTAAAGGATTCCGATTCAAGAATAAAGTGTGTTATGTTCAAGGGTCATGCTGCCAAGCTGAAGTTTGTGCCTGAGGATGGCTGTGCAGTAATACTCAGGGGTTACTTTTCCATATACGAAAGAGACGGACAATACCAGCTTTACACGGAGGATATGATACCCGAAGGGACAGGCTCTCTGTATAAAGCCTATGAACAGTTAAAGAAAAAGCTTTCTGCCCTTGGATATTTCGACGAATCCAAAAAAAAGAAGCTACCTCTTATTCCCGAATCTGTAGGTGTGGTTACTTCGCCTACAGGAGCCGCTGTAAGGGATATTATATCAATTATTAAGAGAAGGTGCCCAAGCATTAATATTTATCTGTATCCCGTACAAGTGCAGGGAATTGGTTCTGAAGGAGAGATTGCAGAAGGATTAAGATATTTTAATAATAAATCAAATGTTGATGTTATTATTATAGGGCGCGGAGGCGGCTCAATAGAAGAGCTTTGGGCCTTCAACGAAGAGGAGGTTGCAAAAGCAATATTTGAGTCCGACATTCCTGTAATATCTGCAGTAGGCCACGAGACAGATTATACAATAGCCGACTTTGCGGCAGATGTCAGAGCGGCTACTCCTTCGGCAGCAGCTGAGCTGGCAGTGCCGGACAAGCAAAGCCTTATGGTCAGGATGAATCAATATCAATATATACTTAACACATCTATTTTGAATTGCATAAATAGCAATAGAAACAGAATTGAGAGTATTTCAAGGGACAATGTATTCAGACAGCTTGAAAGGAAAATAATTAATATGAATCAGACCCTTAACTCCCTTGATAAAAACCTGAACTACAACATGACAGCCTTAATAAAGAATATTAGGAATAACATGGAAATAACTGCAGGTAAACTTGGCATATTGAATCCGGAGTCAGCCTTAAACAGAGGCTATGGTATTATTATTAAAAGAACAGATGGGGAACTTCTTACTTCCATCAAAGGCGTGCAGCTTCATGATATGCTTGATATAAAGCTTAAAGATGGGAAGGTTTCGGTAGAAGTCGTCGGTTTTGAGACTTCACAATAATATATTGAAACGGAGAAAAACGGTATGAACGAAAATATTTCATTTGAACAGGCATTAAAGCGCCTTGAGGAGATAGTAGAAATTCTGGAGGCAGGGAACATATCCCTAGAGGAGTCAATAAAAATATACCAGGAAGGCATCGATCTTTCAAAGCTATGTCAAGAAATGCTGGAGGAAGCAGAAGGGAAAGTTATGGCAATAATGAACCGGGGGGAGCGAACAGAGGAATTCAGCATCAGCCAAATCAAGGAGGCATAGAATTGGACTTTGATAAGTATTTGGCCGTAAAAAAGCAATTAATTGAATCAGAACTTTCATCATTGATTCCAGCGAATAATAAAATACCCGTTATAACAGAGGCCATGACATACAGCCTTTTTGCCGGTGGGAAAAGACTCAGGCCTATACTTTCACTTATGGCCTGCGAGCTTTTCGGGGGTGCTTTTGAAGAGGTGCTTCCCTTCGCCTGCTGCATTGAAATGATTCATGCTTATTCTCTTATACATGATGATTTGCCCGCAATGGACAATGATGATATGCGGAGGGGAAAACCTACAAACCACAAAGTTTTTGGAGAAGGATTCGCAATTCTTGCCGGAGATGCCCTTTTAAATCAAGCCTTTGAGATAATGATTGGGATAATTGCGAGGAACCCCAGGCCTGAATACATAAGAGCAGCCGATATTATCTGCAAATCGGCCGGTGTATCGGGAATGATAGGGGGGCAATGCCTGGACATTTACTACGAAAACAAGAGTATTGATTTTGATACCTTGAAGAATATGCATTCAAAAAAAACCGGGGCCATCATTGCAGCTTCCCTGGGGGTTGGGGCAATCCTTTCAGGGGCAGATGAAGAAGATATTGCAAATATAATGGCATTTGGAGATTTGATCGGACTTGCTTTTCAGGTTACCGACGATATCCTTGATGTATCCGGTTCCGAAAAGGAACTTGGGAAAAGCATTAACAAGGATGTAGCATCTCACAAATCCAATTTTGTGACCTTCTATGGCCTGCAAGAATCAAGGGGGATCGCAAAAGACCTTATTATAAAAGCAAAACTCAGACTTGATGCTTATGGCGATAAAGGACTCTACCTATATGAATTATCAGATTATATCATAAATAGAAGTATCTAATTCAAAAATTTTGGGGAGAGGATTGTTTTGGGTTTTTACAAAAGTATTATAACCAATAGAGCCCTTTTGGCTTCTGTTACAGCATGGCTGATAGCCCAGATCATGAAAATACTACTGACATACCATAGCAGCAAAAAACTGGATTTAACAAGACTTGTTGGTTCCGGCGGAATGCCGAGTTCTCATACTGCATTTGTAATGGCGATTTCTACGTCAGTAGGAAGGATGTATGGCTGGGATTCGGCTATTTTTGCTGTTTCCCTGTGTTTTGCCTTTGTTGTAATGTATGATGCTGCAGGAGTCAGGAGGGCTGCAGGTAATCAGGCAAAAATACTGAATATTATAATTGAGGACA
>CAYURW010000080.1:5024-12355 GCA_964447145.1 uncultured Clostridiaceae bacterium | reverse complement strand
ATCAAATAGTTGAGGTCATAAAGGAAATCAATAACGAAGTGAATAATACAATTAAGGCAATGGATGACAGTATGACCCGGATACATGAAGGTTCAGACATTGCCAACAATACCATGAAGGTTTTCAATGAGATCATCAGTGCAGTAAACGATACCACAAGAATTACAGAGGAAATAAACGCTGCAACCGCCAAGCAGACCGAAAACCTGGAAAATATGATCAGAATGACCGAAGAAATGACCAACAATTCAAATAAGGTTACCTTCCTCGTAGATATCGCATCCTTGAATACCCAGTATACAAGAACCTCTTTGGATTCATTGGCTATGGTGTCCGAGGATCTTGAGACCAATTCGAACACACTGCTGGAAGGATTGGGGTCAGAAGGCAAAGGCGAATCCACTTTAAACATACCTTTGAACTCCAAGCCCTTGGAATTCAACCCCCAATTGGCCTATGACCAGGACAGCGGTCAAATTTTGTACAATGTCTACGGAACCCTCCTATATATCGGGGCAACAGGGGAGGTCTCCCCCGGGGTCGCAAAAAGCTGGCATGTGGAGGATGATGGGGTCACCTGGGTGTTTTATTTGAGGAAAGGGGCAAAGTTCCATAATGGGAGAGAAATATTAGCGGGAGACGTTAAATATTCCTATGAATATATGATGAGCCCAAAGCTCAAGTCCAACAATACCTGGCTTCTGGAGCATATTGAAGGGGCGGAAGCCTATGTCAACGGCACGGCAAAGGAAATAACCGGTATAAGGGTCCTTGATAATTACCGGCTTTCCATAAAGCTGATAAGGCCCTACAGCGGATTTTTACTCAATTTGGGCCAGTTCAGTTCATGTATACTTGCTAAGGAAGATTTAGAAAAAGGTATTTTGACCGGCTGCGGCCCGTATATACTCAAAGAAAAAACCGATGAATACAGCGTTTTTAAAGCTTTTGACGGGTATTACCGCGGTGCTCCCTATCAGGATAAAATTGTAGTCTATTATAAAAATGATGATATTGTACAGGGCTTTATCGATGACAAATACGACTTCATTACCTTTAACAGCAAGGAGGATCACGAAAGGATCAAAAAAGTGCCGCAGGCAAAGACAGAATTAAGCGACGTATTAGGAACTTATTTCGTCGGATTCAACCTTGAAAGCAGCTCTGTATTTGCAAGAAGCAAGGAAGCCAGAAAAGCGTTGAACATTGGTATCAATAAAAAGAAATTAATAAGCGACTTATTAGGGGATCTGGGTGAAGAAGCCAGGGGGCCGATTCCGCCAAAAATAGTAGATAACTCCTATCTTCCGGGATTCTCATACAATCAGTCCCTTGCAAAAGACATTCTTACCAAGGAAGGCCTCTATAAGTCGGGACCAGTAAAAGTTTTTGTAAGGGATGACTCCGAATCCACTATGTTTCACAAGATCAGCGAGTATGTAATAAATGATCTGAAGGAACTGGGAATTAAAGTCGAAATAACCAAAATACCACCCAAGGATTACCTGAAAAACGAGACTTTATCAAAGTGTGATATATTTATCGCCAGATGGATAGCCGATACGGGAGATCCGGACAATTATCTGCAGCCCCTGTTTAACCCCAATAATCAGACAAACTTCAACAGGTATAACAATCCTAAGGTCATGGAGCTTATGGATAGGGCAAAAGAAGTGATCAATCCAAACAAAAAACTTGAATTGTACAAGGAGCTGCAAAAAATAATTGTAGACGATTGCCCCTGGGTATTCATTTACCACCCAAAACTGGGACTGGCCACAAAAAATAGTATTGTCGGAGCAAGGGTAAACCCATTGGGATTGGTAAACTACGAAAATGTTATGAAAGAAACACAGGACTAAGCAAAAAGAGAATCTTTGATAAAAAGGGAATCTGTCAGGATTCCCTTTTTATCCAATAACTTGCTGCCTCTGTTCTATTGGAAACGTCTAATTTTTTAAAAATACTGCTTATGTAGTTGCGCACTGTTTTTTCCGAAATGAGCAGCGCTGCCGCAATTTCCTTATTTGCCTTGCCTTCGCTGATCATCTGGAGTATACTTTTTTCCCTTGGGCTCAGCTTATTGTTCAGTTCATTTTTGTCCCCCCGCAAAGCTACATTGTTAAAAACAACTTCCGTTACCGAGGGATCTAGAACATAATCTCCATTATAAACAGATATGATGTTTTTTATGAGTTCCTCGCTTTTTATGCTTTTCAATAAATAACCGTCTGCCCCGGCCTTGATAGTCTCAATAACCAGATAATCCTGTGAATATGCAGTCAGAACAATGATCTTCACATCGGGGTACTTGCTTTTCATGCGGATACACCCTATGGCGCCATCTCCGTCTGGCAGCTTTGAGTCAAGCAGAATGACGTCCGGTTCTGTCTCGGGGATAGCTTTCATAGCCTCATTCAAGCTTCCCGCTTCACCGCATACTTCTATATGGTCTCCAACCTGTAGCACCAATTTCAATCCATCTCTTACCACATTGTGATCGTCAACTGTCAAAACCCTTATCTTTTTATTCATTCTTACGGTTCCCCCCAAGGTATCATAAGCTCGACACACGTGCCTCCGTTTGATTTATTGATATTAAGAAGCCCATCTGCCTGTTTGGCTCTTTCCTGCATGGAAATGATCCCTAAATGCTTTTTTGATTCTAACTCTTCAAAGGAGATTCCTTTGCCGTTGTCAATTATGGAAATGTATAAAAAATCACATCTGGCCTCCACCAGAATATCTGCATGATCTGCCTTTGAATGCTTTACCACGTTGCTTACTGCTTCCTGTATTATATAATAGATCTGTGTGGATTTATCCGGCGACAATTGCCCTACACTTAACGGGGATACCTCATATTTCATATTTATTTTTATATCCTGACTCTTGTTGTATTTCTGTATTAATAGCTGAAGACTGTCCCTAAGGTCCTCCAGCTCAATAGTTTGTATTGAGGTGGAGGACAGAAATTCCCGAGTCCTGTCAATGGTATTGTTCAGATCACTCTTCACTTTCTCCAGGGATTCTTCCAATTTTCCGCACTGCTTGCTGTTTATCAGGTACTCTATTTTTAATCCGGCTGCATACAGCCCTTGAATGATGCTATCATGAATCTCCATTCCTAATTTTCTTCTCTCCCGGTCTACTATCCTTCGCTCTTCGAACCTTTTTAGCTTTTCCTCCTGTTCCCAGCTAAAGGTATCGATTACTTTGACCAGCAGGAAATTGATAACCAGGCCGACAACAGCCTTTATCGCAAGGGCCGGAAACCTAAATATGTTAACAAAAAGATCCCAGTTGATTATATTTGCCGGAAAGAATTGAGCTTTTCTCACAAATGCCCCCTCAAGTACCCCATATATCAAAAATGTCCATGTCAGGCTTTTGTATCTTCCTGCCATTTTGACCGATATTGTCTCTTCTATTAGTCCGGCATTCAAATATAAGGCGGCTGCTGTTATCATTCCGCTGGAAAGCGCCATCACATATCTCATTATTACATAATCGAACTTCTGATTTAAAAAATGGTAGTCCACTCCATGTTCAATGATTAGAGCAACAAAACCCAAAAAATGTATCAACAACAGCGCCACCGGAATTTTCAAAACCCATTTTTTTACCTTGCCCATTGAATGCAGTAGGTCAAGACCAAAATACATTAAAAAAGCAAAGGAACCGGCTTTAATGACTTCATTTATTTCATACAAATACATATAGGAATCCGGATAAAGACTAATATAATTTACCATTGTAAGCCATTCACTTATACCATGGGTCACGGCAAAATACCCCAGATATTTCAGGGATTTTACCAAATGAAGATTGCTTACTTTTATGTCTTTTTGCTTAATAGAATAAACTCCCATATTGATCATGGAAAAACCGTAAATCAAATACAGGAAAAAATATTCCCTGACCAAGATGCACCTCCTTGCCACAAACACTATTACTTAAAGTTTGAACTATATTTTATGGTGCCGTCCGGGAATACCCATAAGGCATCTGCATCGGGAAGACTTGCCACCAACTGCTTTCCCTCATCAAAGGGCATTATAAAAACAGCAGTGGAAAGGGCATCGGCTATGCCTGAATCCTTTGCCAATATTGTGCAGGATGAAAAATACCCGGCGGGCATTAGCGTCACCGGGTCTATAATATGATTGTACTCCTTCCCGTTGACGGTATAGTGCCTTTCATAACTGCCGCTGGTCACAAGAGAGGCATCCTTTATGTAAGAAATATGAAGCATCGATTGATCACTTTCTTTGTTGGGGTTTTTTATCCCCACATTCCAAAGCTGCCCGTTTTCATTCTTCATACCGATTGCCTTAATATTCCCTCCAACGCTTACAAGTCCGGATGCAAACCCATTTTCAACTGCAAGTCCGCACACCTGCTCAACTGCATAACCCTTTGCAACTGCGCCTACATCAAGGCTCATATCCGGATCGCTCAAATAAACTGTCGAGCCGGCCTCATCAATTATAATTTTATTAATATCCATATGTTTCGCTGCTTCAGCCAACAGATCCATTGGGGGCAGCTTCGCATTTTCCGGATCATCTATGCCTTCAGTGCGGTATTTATGCCATATTTTCAGAACGGAACCAAAGGCAATGTTTGTTCTCCCCCCGGTGATTTCATATGCCTTCTTAGAAAAAAGAAGCAGATCAATAATTCTCTTGTCTGCTTTCACGGGCATTATCCCCGCATTATCGTTAATTGTTTTTATATTGTTCAAGCCTTCATAGTTGTTATAAATATCATAAAGGTTGTTATACTCTTCCAGGGTATTGTAAATAAACTCTACCTGCCTGTTGAATTCCTTCTTGCTTTCCAAATATGAGACTATTTTGGTTTCAGTATCAAATAACTCAAGGAATTCCGCTTGATAACGCTTCTTTTCTTTTCTTGCGCAGGCTGAAGCGCTTATAACCATTATAAAGACTAATGCAATACAAATTAGCTTTTTCATCAACTTACTATCTCCAAAATTGCAGACAATATGTTTCGTGCCAAATAGAGCCACTGGATACAAATGGCACGAAATGCTTTCATCTTAGTTTTGCTACTTTTTTAAATTAAATGCCTTTTCTATAATAGTCATAAGATCAGTGACATGAACGGTCACGGAAGAAGTCAACTCTGCTTCTGTAGGAACACCCTCTTTGACGGCAATTCCCTTTACTTCGCTTACAGTCTTCCCGACAACATATTTTGCGAAAGCTTCTGCCTGCTCATTCCATTCTTTCCCTATCGTGGAGGCCTTTTTCATTCCATAGGCTTCCCCCAGCTCATTCTTGGTTTTGTACTCGGCTTTTATATCCGAAGTAATTTTCCCATCCTTTGAGAAGTTGATATTAGTCTGTGAAGCATCAATAACACAGCTTGTGATTTTGCCGTCGCTGCCGAAGGATGAAGCGGTATAATAGGTATAGGCCTGAGCTAACCCATCGGTATCGGCTGCATCCTTGGACTTGGCAATAGTTGTTACCACTCCTAAGCCCAATTTGTCACCGGAGCCTGCGCCCATTTCTTTTGCATTTGCAACAGCTTTTTCTATTGCAGTGATATATCCGGGAATAGAAATGGTCACGGATGAAGATAGTTCAGTATCAGTCGGAACACCTGTCTCGTTTACCGCAATGCCTTTAACTTCTTCAATGGTTTTGCCTATCACGTAATTTGAAAGAGCTGTTGCCTCCTCATTCCACTCTTTGCCAATCTTTGATGCCTTTTTCATTCCATACTTCTCTCCAAGCTCTTGCTTGGCCTCAAATACAGAATCCAAGGGAGTTGTTATCTTCCCCTTGTTTGTAAACTCCACCTTCGTCTGTGCGCTGTCAATTGCAGCATTAACAATTTTGCCGCTGCTATCCACTAACACAGCAACAACTATTGAATCAAATTGAGCCAATCCGTTTCCTTCTCCGGCATCCTTTGATTTTTCTGTATTAGAGATAATGGCAAGACCTGTTTTTGTAACATTTTTGGGCGTCTCGACGGGTGGTGTCTCTTGCGTTTGGCCGCATGCCGCAAGTGCCATCGGTACCATAACTAAACATAATAATAGTGCTAAGATTTTTTTCATAACTTTCCCCCTACGATTTTTATTATTTAGCCGGACTTTATGACCGGCAAAACAAACTTCTCAGTATTGTTCCATACATTTTTAACAAACTGTTTACGGGCATATTCTATATAGTGATATTGTTATTCAGTTATAGAATTTTATTCCCGTAAGGACCCTTCAAAATTACAAATTCAATAGTCCGCTGATAAAAATCAGCAAGGTATTTGCCCCCATTATAATGATGTAATTTTTTATTGAAGCAATGAAAGTCGTGTCTTTATCCTGCTCATTGAAAAAATTGCTTATATTCTTTTGCACCGGCATAATCGTCAGAAGCAAGAGCAGAGATACCGGCGGCAGTATTTTCATTGTCACCATTGCTATCGCTGCCCCGTAAATCGAATAGTAAAGCCCCGCAAACAGATGAAGAGATTTGCCACCCAGATAATAGGGCAGAGTATAACGCTTTACCCTGATATCCTTCTCCAGATCACAGATATTATTTGCCAGCATTATATTTGCTGTAGCAAAGACAGGGGCTACAGACAATAAAAAAACAGTGATGAACGGAATTATTCTCAATTCAATTTGAATAGTCCCAGGGTCAAAATACAAGGAAAGGTACGTCCCCTTCGGCATATTGATATACAGCAATAAAAAGGGTATGAAAAAGCCGTAAAATATACCTGAAAGTATTTCCCCAAGAGGCTGCCTTGATATAGGCACCGGACCGAATGTATAGAGTATTCCGCACAAGAAGCATAGTGCACCGATAAGTAAAACCACCATATCCGTAAGGTACACAAGATAAATCCCTGCGGCCGCACTTATCCCAAGCAGCAGAAATATTATTGCCAGGGCAGTCTTTCTGTTAAATTGCAGTTCCTGCATATTGGTTCTGGTATCTATGTAATTATTTATTGCGGTTGTCGTCAAATCAAAAGCTATCATGGAAATAAAGAATATAATGGTTGCCTTGAGCTTTACAGGCTGCTTCATTAAAAATAAATAGGCCATAGTCATTAAAAAAGCAAAGGCGCTCGTAATTTTTGTCTTTATTTCTACATATTTTAAGAACCGCACAATCATTGCTACTTCACTCCGACTTTATCGATATCGACACTCCGGTAAAAAACAGATACAGATACAGATATATATTGCAGATACAGACACATATACAGATACAGACACATATACAGATACAGATATATATTGCAGATACATATTGCAGATACAGATTGCAGATACAGAT
>CAYURW010000080.1:0-4924 GCA_964447145.1 uncultured Clostridiaceae bacterium | reverse complement strand
ATTGCAGATACAGATACAGATACAAATTTCAAGCATAGATGTTGAATACATATCTTGAAATATCTAACTGTACAAGTGATAAGCCTTATCCAATATAGCCATCAGGTGCTTCCTTTTATTTTCCGGAGCCCCTATCTCATCAATCATCTTTATAGATTTTTTATAATATTTTTCGGCTATCCCGCGGGTATAGGTTAATCCTCCCGCTTTTTCGACGGCATCATTGATTTCGAGCCTTTCCAGCCTTTTGGTTTTTGCCCTTTCCTTAAACCCTGCAATATTCTTAATAGCATGAATCAAAGGCAGGGTGATTACATTTTGCTCATAATCCGATTGCACAGTTTTTTTTGCTATTTTTTCTGTTGACTCAAAATCCATGCAATCATCCATCATTTGAAAAATCATCCCAATGTATTTGCCAAGACGCGAATATTTCTGTATTACTGTTTCCTCTTTTTCAGAAAGCACGGCTCCTGCACGGAAGGAAGCCTCAAAAAGTGCGGCGGTCTTTCCGGATATGATCTTCAGATACTGCCTCACTGATAGATCATAATTGTCGTTATTTATGTGCTGGTTTAATTCCCCAAGGCAGACTCTGCTCATATAGTCCTGCATGCTCAGCTCAAGATAGTCCTTCTTGTTGGGAATGGAACCGGCTAATCTAAGAGCCATACACAAAAGGTAATCCCCACATATGACTGCGGTTCTCTTGCCATATTTTTTCTGGAGGGAGATCTTGCCCCTTCTTAAATCTGCATTGTCTATGACATCATCATGAACAAGAGTAGCAAGGTGCAAAATCTCAATTGAAGCCGCAAAATTTATTGAGTTGGGATGAATAAGGCCGTCATCATCTTCCGCACAGGCAAGCAAAGCCCTTGCCCGTATAAATTTACCTACGGACAGAGACAAATGCCTTGTATACTCCCGGATAATGGAGGGAGAGGCGGATAGCACCCTATCCACCTCATATTTTACAAGTTCAAATGCCTTATCATAAACTATAGGCTGCAAATTGTTTTTTTCGCTTCCGTTAGCATTAGTCATTATATATATACCACTTTCTCACAAAAGGTAATCTGTTCCATTGCCTTTTCAGTGCCGGCATTACATAGTAATCAAGCCCAATTATCCTTCCTGAACCTACTAGAACGGCTATCCCTGCAAATAACATCCAGAATGTATTCAAATACAACCCGGTTGTACTTATGAACATAAACTGAAGAATTATTGAGAGCAATGCAGCCGGGAATGTAAATAATCCCCCAATCAGCGCAAGGCCGATCATAATTTCCGCCACTACTATAAAGCCTTGCATAAATAGCTGCATCGAACCGCTTGACAATACGACATTGTCTACAAACCAGTTGACCAAAGGTACATTCAATTTGAAAGCAAAATCAGATAATGTTGATTCAGTCAATGCTTTCCCGCTTATCAGAATTACCCTGAAAAGTCCGATAAAATTGAAATTCATAAGAACCGTCCCTGCAGTTGTTCCCACAGCCGCCTCCGTTGCCGCCGAAACCGCTTCCGCTGTCTGGGCAGCTGCTCCGGTAGCCCCTGTAACACTGTCCGAAAAAACCATAGGGTTTATAATACTGTTGATCCAGGAATTTGCGCCTCCGAAAAATCCGCTTAATTTCGGAGCATACAGCCATCCGTCAACCACTTTGATGACCCCTTCAAAAAGCCATACAAGCCCAAGCCATACCCTTAGCAGCACAAGCAGAAAGCTCGGGGTTATATTTGAAAAGTGCCCTCCGACAAAGCTTCTTCTGTCTCTAATCGTGAAGAACTCATGTTTCAGGTAGCTTGCTGTTTTGTTCCATCCTAGAATTTGAATGAAATACACCACATTAATAAAGTGTTTTGCAAACATAGCAAGAAATGAAGGCAAGCTAAACTTCTTATTGACCATTCCGACAGAAGCAACTCCGTAACGTCCTCCGATACAGACCATAAAACCATGATTTTTGTGTGTATATGGTTCCATCCTGCCTTTACCGGTTATTGAAATAGCAATATTATGAGCAGCAACATCCGCACTTTGCTCAGCGTTTTCAACGACCTGGGGAACGGGCCTTTCTTCCCCCTGGCATATATAGAAAATATTATCTCCCACAACATATACATCCTCATCATCAACAGAGCGCAAATACTCATCTACCTGCACCCTGCCCCTGCCTCCGCCTTTGATCTGCTTTGTCACGGAGCTGCTGATATCGGATCCCTCAATTCCTGCTGCCCAGATGACCGTTCCTGTTGTGTGTTTTGTTATGGTATCTCCGCTTTTGGTAGCTACAAAGTCAGGCCCCACCTCCTGGACAAAATTGTTGAGCAGTAGTTTGACTCCCATTTTTTCCAAACGTCTTTCAACTTTTTTAGATATACCCTCATCCAGATTAGGAACAGTCCTTGACAAACCATCTGCATTTACCAGGGCAACCAGTTCCATGTCTATTTCATACTTTTCGCAAAGAAGCGGAACATATTCCGCAAGCTCTCCAATCATTTCAACTCCGGTGAAGCCTGCCCCTATGACATGAAAAGTCAGTAGTCTTTTTTTCTCCTCCGGGTCGGTTTCAATCGATGCACGCCTGAACATTTCCTGGATCCTATCCCTTAATATTACGGCATCTTCGAAGGACCAAAGCATAAAAGCATGTTCCTTTACTCCCTTTATGCCAAAGTCAGTAGGCTTCGAGCCGGAACCGAGCACAAGATAATCATATTCATAGCTCTCATTTGCTCCCATAACCTTCTTTTTTTCAAAGTCAACCGAACTTATGGTGTCGTGCACTACATTAACTTTCCTTCCGGCAAAAATTTTCTTCAGGCTGATTTTTATGCTGTCCTCATTTACACGGCCTGCCGCTACTTCATGAAGCTCGGTAAGCATCGTATGAAAAGGATTTTTGTCTATTATGGTTATGGAAACGTCATTATTCTTTTTGAATTCTTTATCCAATTTCTTTGCTGTCAGGACTCCGGAATATCCAGCGCCAAGAATGACAATTTTCTTTTTCATAATTAATCCCCCTCCTATAAAATTCACACTGCATGGAGAACATATAAACAAAGCATCTATCTGTCCTATAACGTTATTAATTTAACATTTTGTGAATAAAACTGTAATTATGAATTTTGTCCCGGTACTAAGTATATTTGTCCTTTTTTATTCTATATAGCATGTTCTTTATAGCATATTGAATATAAAGATAATTGTGCGCCTAATTATATAATCTCCCGGTTCAACTTTTTTATGATGCTTGTTTGCGGGACAAAAAGGCGGGATAGAGGAATTGGAAAAGGGGCCGGAATATTGTCCCAGTCCCCCTGCTCACTGTCCTATATACCTCGCTATTCAATTTTTATGCTGTTCAAACCCTCTGGCCTTGCTTTATCCGTGGGCTCTCCTTTCAACTCCCGGCAGTTTTCATTAATGCTCTCAAGTATCAATCTCCCCAAATCCCTTAAGCTATCGGACATTTCCTGAGGTAAATGGTCCATCAGCTTTTCTGCGGCCCAAAGCTTGCATTTAACAATATTTCTTATCAAATCCTCATTCATCCTTATCACTTCCAAACCATATTTTCAATGATTCATCTTCAAATTTTGCCTTTTTTACAGACAAATTCAAAAGGGTCCTTGGGAGAGTAATGCTTCTCTTTACACTGCCGGCCTTGATTATTAGCTCGTCCCCCTTCTGGTTCAGGGACAGGTCATCTTTATCTAAGAAAGGGACCCTTATATCAAGGATGTAATCTTCCCCGTCCTTTCGAATCTCCTGTGCCCTTCCGTTGTATTTAATTTCTGTCGGGTCACCTCCGCCGAATATCTCCGCTGCCATTCTGTTAAGCATTGGTATCCCAACTACCTCATTTTCAAACAAAGGGGCATAGTGTATCGGTATAGGTGCAAAGCTTTCAATTATATCATTCTTGTATTTTTTCTGTACCTCTTTCCAAAGTGCAAAATAGCTGTCTGTCACATTCTCCGGGATGACCCTGTTTACAATTATGGCATCAACATTAAAATCATAAATGTTAAGATACGTAAAGCTTCTTTGGGCCTCCCTGATCACCATTTTTTCAGGGTTTACAACAATTCGTATACTTGTTATGCTTCTGTCTGAAAACAGTTTTTTCATCTCATCGAGCTGATAGAACATATTATCGACCTCATCAAGGACCTGCCCGGATGGCATAGGAATTTTGAGCAAAGATTCGGCAATGGGTCCGGCAACCTTTATAGCTTTCTTTTTGATGGGGAAAAGCTTCTCCATCCACCATCTCATCATTTCAGGAAAGCTTAGCAATGCCAGAGTTTCCCCTGTCGGTGCACAATCAATGATTATGGTATCGAATCTTCCTTCCTTATAATACTTCAGTATCCTAAGGAGACTCAGCAAATCTTCCATTCCGGGAAAGACAGTGAGTTCTTCAGTAGTTATATCCTTGACCGCTTTTGATGTAAGGAGGTCTGTCAGGTACTTTTGCACTTTCCCCCACCCTTCTTCAACTTCGTGTATTGCGTCTATTTCCTGAGCCCAGAGGTTTTTGCACACCTCCACCGGCTCGTTGGAAAGCTTTATGTCTAGCGAGTCCCCGAGGCTGTGGGCTGCATCAGTACTCACAACAAGAGTCTTTGCTCCTTTTTTTGCGCTTTCCAGAGCTGTCGCTGCGGCTATGCTTGTCTTTCCGGTACCGCCTTTGCCGGTATACAGTATTATTCTCATGAAAAATCCTCCATTCATATAGTAATTTTGAAAATTGCTCCATTTATGCCGATGCTGAATGTTGAACATATTGATCGAAATTAATGCTATATATTACACTGCAGTTATGCCGGGCATTGCTCAATGTTACCGTTATACTCATGTTACACTGCAGTTATGACGGGCATTGCTCAATGTTACCGA
>CAYURW010000079.1:892-12394 GCA_964447145.1 uncultured Clostridiaceae bacterium | reverse complement strand
CATACGGTACTTTGACGTGTTGACACAGCGTTCGGTGCACAAGACGGAAAAAATAAGGATAACCCCTGCAAGAGAATTCATTATAACAGAGGAGGAATTTGACGAGGGAGCGGAAAAACTTCAAGCAGAGCTTTCGGCAAGGCTTGGGATCCCAAAGGGCGACCGTATAAAGAGGGCTGCGGATACCAAACTGAAAGAAAAGATATCCGTGGATATTGAAAGGCTCAGGCAGCACATCTATTTTGAAGGGATTGAAAATTATTCTCCATATTTTCCCGGAAAGGGTCACAGTATTATTGATTATATGAAGGAATGTATTATTTTTATAGATGAACCCACTAGGGTGAAGCATCACTGCGAAACTATCGAGGCAGAATTCAGCGGGCATTTTCAGAGGCTTCTGGAGGATGGAGAGGTTTTGTCCGGGCAGTTTGATTCCCAATTTTTATATAATGACGTTCTTTTAAGTATACAGAAGAGAAAAAAGATCTGTATAGATTCTCTCTACAAAAGCAACAATGATTTCAATCCCCAACAAAGCATAAGCATTGCAAGCCGTTCAATAAACCCTTTCCACGGAAAGCTCTCCGCTTTGGCGGAAGAGATAAAGCAATGGAATAAAAATAAATATAAGGTCCTGATACTTTCGGGGTCGAAGGATAGGGGCCTGCGCCTTGTATCTGATCTCAGAGAAAAGGATGTTTATGCAACATATAAGGATGAACTTGATTCAGATCTTAAAGAAGGACATGTATTGGTACTGCCCGGCATATTGAACAACGGTTTTGATTTCCCATCGGCCGGGTATGCCGTAATAAGCTTCAGAGAGTCCTTTGGCTCTAAACGGAAAAAAACTGAAAGGAAGATGGGCAAAGCCATTAACATTTTCACTGACCTCAGACCGGGAGATTTTGTAGTGCACGAAAATCATGGTATTGGGCAATATACAGGAATAGAAAAACTAAAGGTAGATAACATTGTAAGGGATTATCTACATATACGGTATTCAGGGAATGACAAGCTTTTTATCCCTACTGACCAGTTAAACATGATACAAAAATATATAGGATCCGAGGGTAAAGGCACCAAGCTGAGCAAGCTGGGCGGTGCGGAGTGGGTGAAGGTCAAGGTGAAGGCCAGGAAGGCAATAGAGACTATGGCTGCAGACCTTTTGAAGCTATATGCGGAGAGACGGCAGACCGTCGGTTTTAGATTCTCGGAGGATACGAGATGGCAGAAGGAATTTGAAGATATGTTCCAGTATCAGGAGACACAGGACCAGCTGCGTTGCGTTGAAGAAATAAAAAAGAATATGGAAAATTCAAAGGTAATGGACAGACTGCTGTGCGGTGACGTAGGGTACGGAAAGACGGAGGTTGCCCTAAGAGCAGCATTCAAGTGTATTATGGATAACAAGCAGGTTGCGATTCTGGTGCCCACAACTATATTGGCACAACAGCACTACAATACCTGTGTTCAAAGATTCGCTGGTTTTCCCGTAAACATTGATGTTCTGTCAAGATTCAAGACCCATGGGGAGCAGGGCAGAATAATTGACGGAATCAAAACCGGCAATATAGATATAGTAATAGGAACCCACAGGCTTCTTCAAAATGATTTAGTTTTTAGGGATCTGGGGCTTTTGATAATAGATGAGGAGCAGCGGTTTGGGGTTGCTCATAAAGAAAAGATTAAAAATCTGAAAAGCAGTGTGGATGTGCTGACCCTTTCAGCAACCCCCATACCAAGGACACTTCATATGTCCCTTGTGGGAATAAGGGACATAAGCATAATAGAAGAACCCCCCGAAGAACGATATCCTGTACAGACCTTTGTTATGGAGCATAATGATGATATTATAAGGGATGCGATCATAAAAGAAATTGGCAGAAGCGGACAGGTATACTACTTATACAACAGGGTCAGGAGTATAGAAAAGGTCGCATCGAAGCTGAGAGCTATGGTGCCTGAAGCAAGGATAGCGGTAGCCCATGGTCAGATGGAAGAAAGGATTCTGGAGGACACGATGCTGAATTTTTATAGCGGCGAATACGATGTGCTTATCTGCACGACAATTATAGAGGCAGGGTTGGATATATCAAATGTGAATACAATAATAGTCAATGACGCAGATAAGATGGGACTATCACAGCTTTATCAGCTGAGAGGAAGAGTCGGCCGATCCAATAGGCTAGCCTACGCATATTTCACATATCAGAGGGACAAGGTGCTAAATGAGGTTGCAGAGAAGAGGCTGCAGGCAATAAGGGAATTTACAGAATTCGGGTCCGGCTTCAAAATTGCGATGAGGGACTTGGAAATCAGGGGCACGGGAAATCTTTTGGGCAGGGAGCAGCACGGGCATATGGAGGCTATAGGCTATGATCTTTATGTAAAGCTCCTTGAAGACTCTGTGAGGAAGCTGAAGGGTGAAGAGTTCACCCAGGATGTAGATACTTCCATAGAACTTCAAATAAGCGCATTTATTCCTGCAAATTATATAACTGACGAGAATCAGAAAATCGAGGTTTACAAAAAAATCGCATCTATCGGAAGCCGGGAGGATCTTTATGATGTTGAGGAAGAAATAGAGGACAGGTTCGGAGGTTTGCCACGGACAGCCAGAAGCCTGCTGGAAATAGCATATATTAAATATTTGGCCGGGAAGTGCGAGGTTATTTTAGTATCGCAGAAGAAAAACTTCATAACGGTTAAATTCAATACGGACAAAAGCATTAAGCCGGAGACTGTGATAAGGGTTTCGGGAGAATATGCCAACAAGCTGCTTTTTACTGCAAGCGGGCAGCCTTACTTCACCATAAAAGCGGATGAGAACAATCAGGATGAGAATATCAGGTTCTTGAAAGAACTCCTAGAAAAAATTAATAGTTTCCAGAACCAATGATATAGGGTATAATTATTAAATGGTATTGAGGATATTTAAAGATAGAAAATTACGGGGAGCGATGAAATTGTATATTAGGAAGTCAAAGCTGATTTTGCCATTATTGGTATTTATAGTTCTATCGGTGTTTTTTACCGGTTGCGGCATGGTAAGGGTGAACCCTGAGATTGACAACAATACAGTTGTTGCAAAAGTTTCCGGCCAGGAAATCAAAAAGGAAGAATTCAATAAAATATTTAATATATTTAAGACCCAATATGAACAGCAATTTGGCACTGATGTATGGGAACAGGAGGTTGACGGGAAGAAGTTCGGTGATGTTGCAAGAGAGAGGCTGCTGGATATGATGATCGATGAAAAGCTGCAGATGAACAATGCCAAAGAGCTTGGAATTACTGTTACCGATGATGAGGTTAATCTTGAGATCGAAAAAGCTAAGAAATATTTTGACTCTGAAGAAAAATACAATGAATTTTTAAAAGGACAAAATATTGATTTGGATTACTTAAAGGATTCAATGATGAAAGAGCTTACAATAAACAAACTCACTGACAAGCTCACTGAAAATCTGACAGTGGATAATGCTGAGCTGAGGGCTTATTATGACGGTCATCAGGATGAATTTATGAATGTTAAAGCAAGCCATATACTTCTAGATTCCATGGAAGAAGCCGAAAAGGTGCTCCAAAACGTGAAAGCGGGTGGGGACTTTGCTGAACTGGCAAAGCAGAACTCGAAAGATCCCAGCGCGAAGGAAAACAGCGGGGACCTTGGCTACTTCGGGCAAGGGCAAATGGTAGAACCTTTTGAGAAAGCTGCATTTGCAATGAAGCCGGGAGAAATAAGCGATATAGTTCAAACTGATTTCGGATTTCATATAATTAAGCTAGAGGACAAAAAGCTTGAAAAATTCGAGGATGTAAGAGAGCAGCTTAAGGGGAGCCTTTTGTACGATAAGAGGAGCAAAGAGTATGGAAGGCTGCTGGAAGAAATGAAGGAGAATGCAAATATAGAAAAATTCGTTAAGAATCTCAAATAAAGCATAAAAAGCGGCGAGGCCGCTTTTTTCTATTCCCCTATAATTTACAAAAATGTGTATAAAAAAATGTTATTGGTAAGATAATAACCAGTACATACACTTATGTAAATCAAAAAGGAGGGCTTAAATTTGAAGGCAACCGGAATTGTAAGAAGAATAGATGATCTTGGAAGAGTTGTAATACCGAAAGAAATAAGGAGAACTCTGCGTATCAGAGAAGGGGATCCTCTGGAGATATTTACAGACAGGGAAGGTGAAGTAATACTGAAGAAGTACTCCCCTATAGGTGAGCTCAGTGATTTCGCAAAAGAATATGTAGAGTCTCTCCATAGCTCTATGGAACATATTACTTGCATTTCAGACAGAGATAATATTATTGCGGTTGCAGGTACGCCAAAAAAGGAGCTGTTGGATAAAAGGGTCAGCCCTACACTGGAAAAGATAATGGAGGATAAGACAACAGTAGTAATGAGCATGACCGGAGAAAACAAAATGATCAATATATCAGCTGATGAAGATGGCGCACCCAGGTATTCTGCCGGAGTCGTAGTACCCATTATTACTCAGGGTGACTCCATAGGAGCGGTTTTGTTGCTTACCAAAGATCCAAATGTACAGATGGGAGAACTGGAAGTAAAGCTGTCAGAAACTGCAGCCAGCTTCTTAGGGAAACAAATGGAACAATGATAAATGCTGAATGAAGGTAGTAGTCAAAATGGCTGCTACTTTTTCTGTTTTTGTTCTATTATGGAAGAGTTATGGCTATATTAACTATATACCAAAAAATTTTGTCTGTTATCAGTGTATGTGATAAAATGGTTATGCTCAAGTTATTTATATAGAATACGGCGGTAAACAGCTAATTAAAATAACGTACAGCCTTTGGCATATTCTAATTAGCTGATGTCTATCCTAAAATGTATGGGAGGTCACAAATGAGTTCTTATAAGCAATCGTTTATTAAGGGAGCTGCTATACTGGCAATTGCCGGTATATTGTCTAAGATCCTTGGGGCAATATACAGGATCCCTCTAGGCAGGATAATAGGCTCTGAAGGCATGGCTTACTATCAGATTGCATATGATATCTACATACTGGCGCTGACAATTTCAGCTTATTCCATACCGGTGGCAATATCCAAGCTGGTATCGGAAAAAATAGAGCTGGGAAGACGGGACGAAGCGCATAAGGTATTTAAAGTTGCGCTTGCGTTAATCGGCTTCCTAAGCCTGCTGGTGTCGGTGTTACTATTTTTTAATGCGCAGAGTTTTGTAACAATTTTGAAAAATCCCGGAGCCTATATAGCTGTTCTTTGCGTTGCACCGGCAATATTCGCCGTATCCATAAGCGGGGCCTTTAGGGGGTATTTTCAGGGTATGCAGAATATGATTCCAAGCGGAATATCCCAAGTGACGGAACAGGTTGCCCGCGTAATTTCAGGCTTTGTACTGGCAATAGTTTTTTTCCCCTTAGGTTATGAAGCCGCTGCAGGGGGTGCGGTTTTTGGAACTACAATCGGTGGGTTAACAAGTTTTCTTACACTTATTTGTATATACAGAAAGAAAAGAAGTGAAATAAGGGCAGGTATATCTGCAGGCATGCTCAAAATGGAGTCTTCCTTGAGTATTGCAAAAAGAATAATAGTGTTTTCTCTCCCTATTACAATAGGAGGAAGCATAATGCCTATGATGACGGTTGTTGATACCTACATAATAATGGACAGACTCCAGTCTGCGGGATTTTCCCTTGAGACTGCCAACAGCCTGTTGGGACAACTGAAGGGCATGGCGGGAGCTTTCATTAATTTACCCCAGGTGGTTACTATAGCTTTAGCAGCAAGTCTTGTCCCTGCTATATCGGAATCTATAGCCAGAAATGACTTTGGTTCCGCAGCCAGAAAGTCGGAACTGGCAATAAGGGCAAGCCTGATAATCGGTCTGCCTGCGGCTTTTGGGCTTTTTATACTTGCTGATCCGATAATGAAGTATATGTATCCGGCAGAGCCTGCAACTCTGGGGATGGTGCTCCGATATCTGTCTATGGCAGTAATATTTCTTACCCTGACTCAAACCATGACCGGAATACTTCAGGGCATGGGAAAGGAAAGAGTACCCGTAATAAACCTGGTAATAGGAGCATTTGCGAAAATAGCAGTAAGCTACATCCTGACATCAGTGCCGTTTATAAACATTAGGGGTGCGGCGATAGGTACTGTTGCAGGTTATGCAGTATCTGCAATTCTTAATTTGTCTGCCATAATAAAATATCAAAAGTCAGAAATAAGAATAGCCAGTATGGTTGTGAAGCCTGCTGCGGCCACCGGCGCAATGACAGCAGCCGCATATTTAAGTTACAGGCTTCTTTTTGAGGCTATAGGGAGAAATTCGGCAGCAACATTAATTAGTATTGCATTTGCTGCATTGGTATATATGGTAGTACTTATACTGATAAAAGGTATTGCTGCAGAGGAGCTGGAAATGGCACCTGGAGGCAAAAGACTTTCAAAGATACTGAAAAAGAAAGGATTGCTTTAGGTATATAGAATATGCCGGTAAACAGCTAATTGAAACAAATGCGTACAACCTTCGGCGTATTCTATGAATCAATGAAAACATTTAGGATATCAGAAATATGTTAGCTGATGTATATCCTAAAATGCATAGCTGTTGTAACTTTATAAAAACACGCACAAAAGATAAAAAGGGAGAGAAACGATATGCCGGAAATAATCATCACAGGGCTTGGACCGGGCAGCTATAAACAGCTCAGCCTGGAGGCCCTTGAAATGATAAAAAGCAGCAAAACTCTGATACTGAGGACCGAAAGGCACCCTGCAGTCGATTACATAAAGAAATTGGGCATCAGCTATATAAGCTGTGATGACATTTATGACAGCTGTGAATCCTTTGATGAAGCATATAAGAGAATATGCCGGCGCGTGCTGGAGCTTTGCATCGAGAAAGGACAGGTGGTATATGCCGTGCCGGGACATCCCCTTATTGCGGAAAAAAGCGTTGAGTTAATTGCAGCCGAAGCAAAAGGGAATATCCAGGTCACAATAACTCCTGCATTGAGCTTTATCGATGCTGTAATAAGCGCCCTAAGAATAGATCCTATATACGGCCTGAAAATTATTGATGGCTTAAGCATTAAGGAACAAAAACCGGACATTAAATGCGGGAATATAATAATCCAGGTGTATAACAGACTTGCGGCTTCTGAAGTAAAGCTTGCGCTTATGGATCAATACTGTGATGATTATGAAATCTGCGTCATAAGGGCGGCCGGCGTGGAAGAACTGGAGCGCATAGAAAGGATACCCCTCTATGAACTGGACAGGGTGGAATGGGTGGATCATCTTACGAGTATTTACTTGCCTCCGGCATCTAAAGGGGCAAGGCATAAGAGCTTTGACGACTTGACGGCAATCATGGAGGATCTGAGAAAGGAGAACGGGTGCCCCTGGGATAAAGAGCAAACAAGGAATTCATTAAGGCCATACCTTCTTGAAGAGACCTTCGAGGTTCTGGATGCCATTGACAAAGATGATATCGGACTCATTACCGAGGAGCTTGGGGATTTGATGCTGCAGGTTGTATTTCATTCACAAATAGCAAAAGAAAACGGTGAATTTGATATTAATGATGTGATCACCAATATTGTGAACAAATTGATAATCAGACATCCCCATGTGTTTGGGAGTATTAAGGCGACCAGCGAAAGCGGGGCTCTAAAAAGCTGGGAGGCATCAAAAAGAAAACAAAAGGGTATCGACACATATACTCAGACTTTAGTGGACATACCGGAGGTCCTGCCTTCCCTTATGAGGGCATATAAGGTGCAGCAGAAGGCGGCTCTGGCTGGTTTTGACTGGGATAATGCAGAGGGCGCATTTTCAAAGGTTTACGAGGAGATCAAAGAGGTGAGAGAAGTATATAAAACCGGCGAAAGTGCCATAATAGAAGGAGAAATCGGAGATTTGCTGTTCTCTGTTGTTAATGTTTCAAGGTTCTTAAAAATTCAACCCGAGTTGGCTCTTAAGGCTACAATAGAAAAATTCATAAGAAGATTTAAATATATTGAGGAAACAGCATTGCAATTAGGAATGAAACTTGATAAAATGAGCTTGCAGGAAATGGATAAGCTCTGGAATGAGGCAAAACAAAGAGTTTAAGCAAAAATAATGCGAAATAACAAAAAAAAAGAAGGATTTTCACGAAAGAGATAGAATAACCATAAACAGTAAATATTTCCTACAAAATAAATAATGGAGGGAAAATAATGAACAAATCAGAACTTATAGGCAAAATGGCTGAAAAAAGTGCGATGACAAAAAAAGATTCCGAAAAAGCTCTTAAAGCACTGATTGAAAGTGTTGAAGAAGCTCTCGCAAAAGGCGACAAGGTTCAGTTGGTCGGATTTGGAACTTTTGAAGTTAAAGCAAGAAAAGCAAGAGTAGGCAGAAACCCAAGAACTAGAGAAGAGATCAAGATACCAGCATCAAAGGCTCCTGTTTTTAAAGCTGGCAAAGACCTTAAGGATCTAGTAAATAAGTAATAAGTACATACACCGAAAAATCAGGCCAAGGGCCTGATTTTTCATCGTATGGAACTGTATAATTTCATATTGAAGCATAAATTCCAAATTGCATTGAAGGATGTGATCAAATTGAGACTGGACAAGTATCTGAAAACCTCCAGGCTTATTAAAAGGAGAACAGCAGCCAAAGATGCCTGTGTAGGCAGCAAGGTATATCTTAACGGTAAACCTGCAAAGCCCGGCAGTGAAGTAAAGGTCGGGGACAAGATAGAAATTGTGTTTGGAGAAAGGGTTGTAAAGGCAGAAATAACAGACATATCGGAGAATGTGACAAAAGCCTCTTCAAAGGAAATGTTCATCATTCTGGATTAGGGCTGTAGGGTTGCATATCAAAAAGCGGGATATACCGCTTTTTATTCATATTTACGAGCCCTCTGCATATAGATATTATAGAAAAAATGCATACCGTGGATATGCCTGAAATGATTGGGGGTTTCTGTATGGAAGAAAAAAGAACAGTGAAAGCAAAACCTCACAGCATTACTATAGAAGGGCGGGAAAGACTAATAATCACCGGTGTCAGAGACGTAGTAAGCTTTAATGACAATGAAGCCGCACTGGATACTGAGGCAGGAGGCCTAAACGTGAGGGGAAAGAATTTGCATATCAATAAATTGAACGTTGAAGATGGCAATTTGCTTGTGGAAGGTTATATATTTTCCTGCATATATAATGACAAAATTGACGTTAAAAGAACAGGAAGCTTATTTGGCAATATTTTTAAATAAGCATAACATAATTTTACTTGTCGCAATTGTAAAAAGGCATGGTTGATTACAGCATGGCAATGTAGTTAACTGTGCCATTTATATCTGGAGCGGCGTAGAATAGCTGCCGGGGGGGATTGCATTGGAAACTGTTCAATTTCAAAGCTATGTATTTCTGTATTTAGTATACGGGGGAATACTTGCAGGTATTTTATATGACATATACAGGGCATTCAACAGAAGAAAAAGGGGTGAAAGGCTGGTTGCCTCCTTATGGGATGTGTTGTTTCTTTTATCGGTATTCTTTGTTATGTTATGGGCGATATTTTCAAGCAATTATGGAGACATAAGAGCCTATGTATTTATTGGCTTTCTGGTCGGATTTTATTTATATGAAATGCTGCTGGGGAAAATTGTATCGGCACTGATCCGCCATTCATACAAGAGCATAGTGAGTTTTATCAGAAAAGCCGGCTCTTTTTTTGCTTTTCCGGCGAAGTTCTTGTACTCCTATATTTGTCAATGCTGTCATTGTGCAGCTCATGCAATGAAATACGGGAACAGGAGGTTAAGAAAAGCAGCAGGATTGCCGAAACAAGTAATAGGATATTTTAAAAAGAGTAAGGGATAAATTAATGTTTTGATGGGGGCTATAAAAGGATTTTTTTATTCTCCGTCGAATATTACAGGGAAAGCGCCGGAAAACCCATGACGGTATACTATATAGTGAGCATTGAGGGGATTTATATGAAAAAGCGAAAACCAAATATAAAAGGTATGTTGATAACGGTTTTTTTAGTTTATGCCGTTATTACCCTCGTGAATCAGCAGTTTTCAATATCATCCCTAAGAGAGGCTGAACAAGCTGCAATTTTAAAAATTGAGGCTGTAAAGAAAGATAATGACAAGCTGACAGAAATGATCAACAATGCGGCATCCATTGAGTATATTGAAAAAATGGCCAGGGAGCAGCTGGGTTTGGTCAAACCCGGAGAAAAGGTCTATATTGATCAATCCTCTGCAGACAATAGTTCACAAAACGGAGGAGATTAGGTGCAATATTGACAGCAGAAGGGTTTTAATATATTATATCCATAGATGTCCTATTGTTGATTAAGGGAGGAGCATTTTTCATATGCCTATTGAGGAAGGTAAGGTAATTGAGGGTACGGTATCAAGCATAACAAATTTTGGGGCTTTTATTCAGTTGCCGGAGGGCAGGATGGGCCTTGTGCACATTTCTGAGATAGCGGACACTTATGTAAAAGATATCAGGCAGTTTATCAAGGAAAAGGATAAGGTCAAGGTCAAAGTATTGTCCGTCGAGAAAAATGGCAAAATTAACCTGTCAATAAAGCAGGCTCAGACGGTCAAAAAGGCCAACAGGCCCATGGAGATAGACTGGGAACAGGAGTCAAGAAAAAATCAGGGGAATTCCTTTGAAGACCGGCTTTCAAAATTTCTTAAGGATAGCGATGAGAAACTTCAGCAGCTCAAAAAAAATACTGACTCGAAGCGCAACGGCGGATATAGGAAAAGCGATGGATTGCAAAGGAACTAGCTGGATCTTAGTTTCATTTTGTTAGCGCAATTATAAATTTATATTGTTTTTATAGGTATACTGTCAGCAGGTCTGGCAGTTTAATATTTGCGGAATAAATAAGGAGATACAAATGATGTTTACAGCTGCGGTTGATATTGGTACAAATTCTATGAGGTTCATGCTTTGCGAAGTAAAAGACAATCATATAACATACAAAAATAAAGAGATTATTGTAACCAGGATTGGGAGAAACATTTCAAAGACAGGAATGATATCTGAAAAATCTATTGCAAAGAATATAGAGGCTCTCAAATACTATAAAAACAAGGCTGACAGGCATGGGGCACAGGAGATATATGCAATTGCAACCAGCGCTGTTCGCGAAGCATTGAACGGAGAGGCCTTTGTCGCAGATGCTCTAAGCCAGACCGGAGTAATTATAAAAGTAATAAGTGGGGAAGAGGAAGCGGATCTTGGCCTCAAGGGTGTTTTGAGCGAAGTTAAAGATCCGGATGAAAATATATTGGTAATCGATATTGGAGGAGGCAGCACAGAACTGATACTCGGCAGCAAGGGAAAGACTGATTATACCATAAGCATTCCTGCTGGAATGGTAAAAATGACGGAACAGTTTGTCAAGGGCAATCCAATAAGCTGCGAAGAAGTAAAAAACATGGAAAACAGGCTTAATGAGCTATTTATGGTCTCG
>CAYURW010000079.1:0-882 GCA_964447145.1 uncultured Clostridiaceae bacterium | reverse complement strand
GAAAATTGACTCGGTGGTTGCCATAGGAGGCACCGCTACTACCATAGCGGCCATGTTTCACGAATTGAGCATATACGATCCCGAAATTGTACATAATACGAAAATAGATCTGTGTTATATAGATGATACTTTTAATAAATTAAAGAACATGTCCCTTCCGGAGCGCAGAAATGTGAAAGGGCTGCGGAAGGAAAGGGCAGATGTGATGCCCGCCGGGTTGTGCATATTGATGCATGTAATGAAGACCTTGAAAAAGGACAGCTTGATTATTAGCGAGAATGATAATCTGGAAGGAATAATAATGAAGTACGTACTGGGCAAAAAAGGGTAACAATAAGTATTGACGTTTACCGGCAAAGACGATATAATAATATTTGTCGTCAAAGACGGTATCGATACAGAGCAGGCTTGTAGCATCATTTGGATCGCAAATCAGCTCTATAACAGCCGGGAAATGTTCGGATGCAATACATGGAAGTTCGAATATTTTTGCGAAACATTTTGTACGGTTTAGCCGAAGTGGCGGAACTGGCAGACGCACAGGACTTAAAATCCTGCGGTCCTCAAAGACCGTACCGGTTCGATTCCGGTCTTCGGCACCATAAATATCGCGGGGTAGAGCAGTTGGTAGCTCGTCGGGCTCATAACCCGGAGGTCGTGGGTTCAAATCCCTCCCCCGCAACCATTACATTTAACGGATATGCATAAGCACCGAAAGACGAAGTTTAACGCAGTATTGCGAAAAAGCACAAAACAAACAAGATGATTGTAAGATACGAGCAAGACGAGGAAAGCAAGTCCGAGAAGGACGCGCGTATCGGGCATACGTAAGGACGACGAGAGATGAAGCTTGACGAAGTATTGCGAAGTATATGACAATCA
>CAYURW010000078.1:7650-12596 GCA_964447145.1 uncultured Clostridiaceae bacterium | reverse complement strand
CAGGATAAAGGAAAGTCTTGCAGCATAGGAGTAACAGTATATAAACAGGATAAAGAAAAGTCTTACAGAATGGGAAATAGGATAATTAAGAGCTTTGGAATGGTTCCAAAGCTCTTAATAAATATTGGCAGTCATATTGAGAATATGGCAGATAATCAGAGTTTTAGATTGGTTCTAAAGCTTTGATTCTTTCTATTCCTTAACGAATTTTACAGAGGTGCTTGCCTCCTTGTCCGGGAAGCTTACGGAGATCCTGTCGTCAGAACCGACGCATACGGTATTCGGGTCTCCGGGCTCCTCCACAAGTCTAAGGGAGAGGCTGAAGACCCCGCTGTTTTCGCTCGTTTCGGTAAGCTTGTAGGCGGCATTGGTCGAACCGCTTTTTGTTTTGATTTGTACCGATACCTGATCCTTGACAGCCGGGTCCCTGTTCTGGTCGGGGTCCTTTAGGGTAATGACCATCAGATTTCCATAATTGCTATATTCTTTTTTGTCCAACGTGAGAACCGCTTGATAAGCACCGGTCCAAACTGCCGATTGTATCCGTTCTGTGCTTTTCCCGCTTGTTGTTTTTTCGTCGGTATATACAATCTCAAACCTGTCGCCGGGGTTAAGCTTTAAAGAGGGTCTGTTTGTTCCGGTTCCGTTTATGTAGAAGACACCCTTGAAGCTCTCTGAATTTTTGCCCGTTTCCTCAAGAAGCACATTAATCCCATTGGCTCCCCCTGGAGGCCTTGCAACGACCTTTACACTCTCCTTGGAAGCAGGGTTGTCATTTAAGTCCATATCATTCAATGAAACGTTCACCTGGGCATTATTGCCCATATACTTCTGCTTATCCAATCCAAGCCTTCCATCCTGAAAGGACCAGAGGAAGCTGTATTCGACAATATCGCTTTTATCCTTGGGATTGGTGTAAGTGACGGTGATTGTTTCATTATCCACTACCTTAAGTATTCCCTTGTAGGCTCTGGAGGACTTTCCAAAATACAGGGTCCCGGTGAATTCCCCCGAATCATAACCGGTCTCCTTCAGCTCCAGCTTGATGCCTTTCGAATCAAGGCCGGTCACCTTGACATATATTTTTTCAACTTTTTCGGTGTCGGTGTTTAGCTTGTAGTTGGTCAGAGTAATTCTGGCAGAGCTGCTGTAGCCTGAGTAACTGTTCTTATCTGTCCTTAACAATATGCCCACATAGTCCCACTTTACTTCTTTGATGACCTCTGCAACCCCTCCCTGGGGGACGGTCTCGTCTGTATATCTGATGCGGATTATATCGGAGTCATTTACCCTCAGGGAATTTGCGGTAGTTACCTCATCATTTAAAAATAATTTACACCTGAAGCTGCCTGTATTTTTGCCGGTTTCTTCAAGGTATATGGTCATTTCCCGGTTTCCGGCTCCTGAACTTACCTTTGCTATCAGTCTGTCCTTTATCGTAGGATTGTTTTTATCAGGTTCATCTATTGTGATAGTAAGCATACAGCCTTCACCTTCGTCATTCCCTGCAGAGGTCTTTATGACAGCTTCCGCAAATTCGAAGTGAGAAGCGGCCTTGATGCTTACATCAGTGCCTCCGTTTTCATTCATCTCATCAATATATAATGCATAAATATTATCAGATGGGCCTATCTTGATAGTTGCACTACTACCATCCGACTTAATCATTCCAAAGCCGAATTCAGCATTAAAAGTACCTGTATTTGGACCCGTCTCATAAGCCGTAAGGACAATCCCAACCGGGTCCGTATCGGAATATATCCTTATTCGTGCCGTATCCCTGTAAGAACTGCGCAGATTTAAGTCCTTGTCGCTTACCGATACGGTTGCAACAGTATTGAGCCCGGTATAAGCATCCTTGGAGAATTCCACAGTCCCGCTATATGCCTGCCAATACGCAGTGCAGGTAAACTCAGCAGTTTTTTTGGTAACGGGCTTTACTTCAATATAGGTAACTGTAATAGTATCATCATTTTTAACCCTCAACAGCTTCAGGGTATTGTCAGATTTCTTATTCGTTACACCGAACTCAGCTCTGAACTCTCCGGAATCTACACCTGTTTCCTCAAGCTTCAATATGATACCTTCTGTGTCTGAGGAAGAACTGACTGTAACACTTACTGTATCTTTCTTTTTTGGATTGATATTCATATCTCCGGCTTGCAATATAACCACCGGCCTGGCTCCGAGGCTTATATAAGAGCCTTTGTCCAGCTGAAGCTCCGGAGTATTTATGGTGCCCTGTGCAATTATTGCAGGACATGCCAACATTAAAAGTACAAGGATCAATATTGACACTTTTCTTTTCATAATAATTGATTATTTCCTCCTTGATTTGATAAGGTAATATAGAATGCACTTAAGGTATTCGTCAGGGCATTGTGCAATTCTATAATATTTAAGGGAAATACTCATGCGAAATTTAATCGTAATGTAAAATAATTTTCGCAAAATATTTTGTCACATATGATACAGTATAAATATACTACATATTCCGCAAAATGGGAACTGAAAAAGAAGCAAGTTGCATTTACTATGTCAATTGACCCTTTTTTACATTTCTGTTACATATCACTTCCATACATTGACTCCAAATATAACACTTGCTATAATGTGAAATAGGTACTAAGGCTGAAGAATAAAGGCCACAGAGGATAAATTCCCCTTGGGCCCTGCACTGAAGCTATGTACCGAAATTATTATTATTACATATCGAGGAGGTTGATTCAATGAAGAAGACACTCGCGTTTGTCTTGGCACTTGCTCTTGTATTCTCATCGATTACAGTAGCGTTTGCTGAAGGCGCACTCGGTGAAGATGCTCAGATTTGTTCAGATCTGGGTATGCTCAAAGGCGAGACCGGTACAGTAGATGCAGCATATGTTGCAACTGCACCGACAAGACTGCAGGCAGCAGTTATGTTCTTAAGGCTGAAAGGCCTAGAGGCAGAAGCATTGGCTTATACAGGGGAAGACAATTTTGCAGATGGCAAAATAGCCTGGGCAGAAGGTGCAAAGCTTCTTGCTTACCTGAAGGCCAACCCGCAGTTAGGCTGGCAGGGTGACGGCACAAACTTCAACCCTAACAACAAGATCACTGCAAAAGAATACTACAAGGTTCTTCTTGAAGCATTGGGCTACAAGCAGGGCACAGATGAAGTAGTAGGCGATTTCAAATGGGATAACGTACTTGAATTTGCAGCTGAGAAGGGACTTGTCAAAGTAGCAGAGGTTGCCAACTTTACAGTCAATGACCTTGCAATTGCTACAGTTGAAGCCCTCAAGCTCAAAGTAAAGGACACAGAAAAGACCCTTGCTGCTACATTGGTAGAAGCAGGTAAAATCACCGAAGCAGCAGCAGTAGCAGCCGGGTTGGTAGAAGCTGCGCCAGTAGCAGTAGCAGCAGAGCTGAAGTCCGCTAAGGCTACCGGCAGTGCAGTAGTAGAGGTTACATTCAAAGAGGCTGTTGATGCAGCAGCAGAGAATGTAGCTAACTATACCATTGAAGGCATTGAGGTTAATTCAGCAGCAATATCCGGTGCAAAAACAGTTATTCTTGGCACAGCAGTTATGACCTCAGGGAAAGTCTACAAGCTGACGGTTGGCGAGAAGACTGTTCAGTTCACAGGTGTTGCAAAGGTATCCGGCGGCCCTGAAATAAAGGAAGTCAAGGGTGAAGACGTTGAAGAAGTTGTTATAACCTTCGATAAGAACGTTGATCTTGCCGCAGGAACGGACATTGCCAACTACTCAATAGCCGGAGTCGAAATAGTAAAGGCTGAGGTTGATGAGGCTGATGTTACACTGACAACAGAGGGACTCAAGAATAAGACCAAGTATACAGTAAAAGTAGCAAACATCAAGTCTGTTGACGGAGCTACAAAGAAATCCCAGTCCAAATCCTTCACAGTAAAATATGATTTGATTGCACCCAAGATTAAGCTTGATAATGCAGACTTTGTTGATGGATATCAAGTACAAACAAACCAGAGGATAGTTGTTCTTTTCACAGAAGAGATAGATCAGGCGACAGCAGAAGATCTTGCCAACTGGTCAATCAAGGTTGACAAAAAAGACGGCGGGGAATTAGATATCGTTTCTGCCACATGGGACGAAGACGATGAAGACAAAGTGGAAATAGTTACAGAACCCATGGAAAAGGGCGAGAAATATGAGCTTTCAGTAATTAACATTGCTGACCAGAGGAAGGTCCCCAATGTGATGACTAGAAAGGCTACCGCCAAATTCAGAGGTGTTGCAGAAGATAAGAATGCTCCTACATGGAAGGCTATTACAGTGCTTTCACCTACAACAATTTTGGTGGAATTCAAAGACGAAAGCAAAATAGACGAAGCCAGTGCATTGGATCTAAACAACTATGAGCTGGAGAACCTTGAAATTGAATCAATAAAGACAATAAAGAATAAATGGAAGGTATTCAAGGCTCTTCTAACTGTAGAAGAAATGGAGACCAACAAGAACTATAAGCTGACAATCAGTGACATTCTTGATGAATTCGGCAATGCAATGAAGTCTAATTACAAGAGTGCTAAGGGCGTATCCGGCAGCTTTGCATCAGCGAAGCTATTGACCGCTACAGCAACTGCCAAAAATAAAGTCACCTTGGTATTTAACCAGGAAATTGATGAGGATACAGCCGAGAATCTTGCAAACTACAGCATAAACAAGGATGTCGGAGCACCTACAAAAGCCGAGCTGCAGAGCGACGGCGTAACAGTCAAGCTGGAGTGCAACGAGCTTGTAAACGGCAGAGGCTATAAGATAACTGCTGACGGCGTAGAAGACCTTGCCGGGAATAAACTGTATTACAAGATAGCGATTGACACTGATGATAATAAGTGGGATTTGACAGCTCCGGAACTTGAGAATGCGGAGATACTGAATAAATATGTAGTAGCTCTTTCCTTCGATGAGAGGGTTGCAGTT
>CAYURW010000078.1:0-7550 GCA_964447145.1 uncultured Clostridiaceae bacterium | reverse complement strand
GATGATTATGAGGATAACGCAGAGGTTGATACCTATGAGCAGACAGATGCGATAACCTTCAAGGTAACGATGTCCAGAAACGTGAAGATAGTTTCTAATCCGGCTGATCCTGTTAACACAGGAGTTGCTTCTTTGTCAATAGGCACAGTACCCTTTACAGTTACAAGAGATGCCGATGACTTAAATATACTGTACTTTAAGAAGGATTCGGGAATCATAAATGAAGACCATGCTGATTATGAATTTGACCTTAGGGAATTCATATTTGATTTCCACAATCAGCCTGCAATTAACAGTGATGAGACAATCAAGACATCGTTAGCACCTGATTATACCGATACAGATGCTCCGGAAGTTGATGAGGTAGTAGCAAAAGACAGAAAGACTGTCAGGGTATTCTTTAATGAGAACATTCAGGCTCCTGTCCTTGCCAATTTCGTACTCAAGAATTATGATTTGGCTAAGAACGTAGAGATTACCGGCGTGGCTGTTGATGGTGATAATGACAACGCAGTGCTTCTCACCCTTAACGGTACACTGGAAGCAAGGTATGAATATGAACTGACAGTTAAGAAGAATGCAGTATCAGACTTTGTTCAGGCTACACCACTCAAGGTAAAAGAAGAAACAACCTGGTACTTCAACGGTACAAACTTAAAAGAGTAATTTGTTAAAGGAAAGGGCCTTGGCTATGCCAGGGTCCTTTTTTTGCTTATTGCACAACATATGCCTCTCGTTGCAGGCAAAAACATCCTACGTAAAAAAATGCCCGATAAAATTGAAAAATGCAAGGAAATAGTATACTATATAGTAGTAGCAAATAAATGTAAGGAGCAGCATATGGCAAAAAAGGTACATCAAAAAAGTTTCAAAAGCAATGAAGGGAAAACTATATACAATGTTATTGTGTTGCTAATATCAGCATTCATGTTGATCATACCCTTTTATCAGGGGCTATTTTTCCGTACAAACTATATCCCTGCCGTAGCGCTTGTCAGCATTATTTTTGCTGCATATATGTTGTACAAGCTCAGAAGCAGGGAATACAGGGTGCTGGATACAAATATGGATCTATCGGTTTTGCTTCTGCCTGTTGTGTATTTTATAGCTTTCTTTTTTGCGGCAAATGCAAAGGATGCTTTGGATATGGTTCTTATTTACTGTAGCTATTTTATGTTGTACAAGCTATCATCAGACTTGTCGGCAAAGGATGAAAAATATAAAAATGTGCTGCTCAATGTAATTATTGCTTCGACCTTTATATTATCCTTTGCTTCTATGTTGAATATAGCAGGGATAGTTGATATAAAGGGGGCTTTTGAGGGCAAAAGGCTATTCGGCTTATATCAATATCCCAATACAACGGCCTCTGTATTGGGCGTCGGCATAATACTTTCATTGAATAAGCTTATTGGCGAAAAAAGCACAAAGATAGCAGCTATATACCAGATGATATTGACAGCCCTTATATCAACATTCATATTCACTCTATCCCGGGGAGGATATCTGGTATTGGCAGGGGTTTTGCTGTTGAACTTCTTGCTGATTAGTGCCGGGAACAAGCTCAAGATGCTGCTTGGCATATTTGTAGCCTTCTTATCAAGCTCATTACTTATTTATAAGTTTTATGCCCTGCCGGAGGACGGGATTTCCGCCATATTGGGGTATTATCTAATAAGCATTATTGCAAGTGCGGTTATCATATATGGGGCATATATGATAAAAAACCGTATCAAGCTCGCCTTTTCAGATAAGGCAATAAATGTAGCACTTGCAGCAGCTGCAGTTGCTTTTATCGGGATTGCGGCCTTCCTCTTTTCAGTGAAGGAGCCCATAGAATACAGGGTGGAGCATGGAGCGGAGGAAGAGAAGTCCTGGAGGTATGAGGCTATTTATATCGATAATCTGACGCCGGATTCAGAGTATAACATAGAGCTTGATGTAAAGGCTTCTATGGAAAGCCCATATAGCTATGGCATAATATTAAGAAGCTATAATAGCGCAAATGAACTTACAGAATTGCTTAAACATTTTGAAAACACAGGTCCTGATTTTACAAGAAAAAGCTTTGATTTTTCTACGTTGAAGGACACCGAAAGGGTTTTGATTCTTTTATATAACTATGAAACGAACAGTTATACCGAATATAAAAATATTATAATAAAAGATTCCGATAATGCTATAGCAAAGAGGATAGAAAAGCTAAAATATGTTCCTCAAGCTATTGCAAACAGGCTTACAGATATTAACCTAAAAACGGTGAACGTGTCAGCCAGGATGGATTTTGTAAAGGACGGCTTAAAGGTCATAAAGGACTACCCCATAGCAGGGGCAGGGGGAGGGGCATGGAAGAACCTTTACAGGCAGTACCAATCCACGCCGTATAATACTACAGAGGTTCATAATTTCTATGTGCAATATGGCACGGAGGTTGGTATAATTGGATTAATTGCATTGCTTGTACTGTTATTACTGCTTGTTATATCCATGATAAAAAGCATCAGGGCCGGGTCTCCCTATTTATATGTATACCTTGCTGCCATGCTGATATTGCTTCATTCCACCATAGATTTCAACCTGTCTCTGGCTGCAGTAGGATATGTTCTTTGGATGTTGACAGGCATTATTAACAGTGACGGGAATACGCCGATGTCAGTCAGGCTTCCACAAAAATATACTGGAGCCATAGCATTGGCTCTATCATTAATAGTATTCCTCGCATCATCTTCCGTATATTATGGTATCAGGGTTGGGACCGAAGCCTCAAGGGCTTTAAGAGATAAAAAGGATATAGATGAAATCATGGAGCTTTATAAAAAGGCTTCAAAATTTGATAAATATAACGGAGCATATAGAATTGACCTGGCTCAGGTAATGAACAATCAGCTGAGAAATACAAAAGAAAATAAATACTATGAAGGCATAATGGAGCAAATATCCTTAATAAAAAAATATGAGCCCTATAATCATCAATATACCCCTGTTATATGCAATATTTATCTCTCTACAGGCAAATTCGATGAAGCTGTTAAGCTTGCCGACCACAGGCTTAAAGAAGAACCAATGGTAGAACAGTCATATGTACTCAAAACTGATGTAAGCTATGAGATAGCCAATTATTATCTCAAGGAGAACAAAATAGAGGAATCTATCCCTTATCTGGAGAAGATAATTGAAGCAAGCAGGGAGCTTGAAGAAATAAATAAGGGACAAAAAACGCCAATAAAGCCTGAGGGGGATTATACAAAGAAGCTTGAGGCTGCACAAAGAACCTTGGAAATGATTAAATCAGACATAGGAGAATAAGAACTGAATGAATGAGGTGTGGGAATGGAAGAGATCAGCTTAAGAGAACTGATAGAAATATTATTAAAAAGGAAAAAAATTATCGCATTATTAACTGCGGCAGCCGTATCGGTAACGAGTATAATCAGCTTTTTTATTATGAAGCCGATATATGAGGCAAAAACAATACTTATGGCCTCGGGTATCAATGCAAAAGCACAGGTAAATGCGGGAACACAGGGTATTGATGAGCTTTTGGAAAACATGTCCCGATATCCACAAATGTCAATAGAAGCATATAAAGAGCAGATAAAGAACCCTCAGATACTGGACCAGACCATAAATGAGCTTGGCTTGAAGGAGCTGGGAATTAATAGGGTAGGTTTGAGAAATATGATTGCTCTGGGGACGATAAAGGACACTAATTTTATAACAATATCAGTTACAAACGAAGATAAGGTATTGGCGGCTGATATTGCAAATACAATAGCAAAGAAGTTTACTGTTCATATATCTGAAATATCCAAGTCCCAGGCGGAGAAATCCTCAAATTATATTAGAGTTCAAATGGAGACAGAAAAAAAGAACCTGGATGAAGCATTACTGGAGTACAAGGAATACCTGTCTCAGCCTAAGGGGTTGATAGAATTGCAGAAGGAAGTGGATTCCAAGACAGATTTGATAACCCAATATAAGGCGGACTTATTAAATGCCGAGATAGAAGAAAAGAAGGCAGAAGCATCTCTGGATGCTGCAAATAGAGAGCTGGAAAGGACTCCGGAGAAAATTCATCTGGAAAAATCAATATTCGACGACCCTCTTCTCAGTCAATATGCTGCAGATAAGGATGGGGGGAACACAAAAGATATACTGGATATAAAGCTTGAATCGGAAGAGGCTAATGAAGTATACACATACTTAAAAGGCCAGGCCGATGATCTTCGGATTAAGCTGTCTGAGATAAAGGCCGGGAGGCAGGCTCTGGCAAAAGCCATAGAAATGACCGGGGATGAGCTGGAGAGGTTATTGGTAGAATTAGCGGAAAAACAGCATCAAGACAGCATAATCAAGCAAAAGGTAGACTTCTCCCGGTCAACCTATGAATCGTTTCTTAAAAAATATGAGGAGACGAGAATATTGAAATCCTCCGACATCGGGGAATCAAGCATAACAATAATCTCCCCTGCGGTGGAACCGTTGACTCCGGTAGGGCCGAGAAAAGCTTTGAATGTCGCAATATCGGCGGTTATTGGTTTAATGCTGGGAATATTCATTGCGTTTTTCAAAGAATATTGGGTAAATGGAAGCTCAGAGATTAACAAAGCAGCATCTATAGGGCATCAGCAGCAGAGCTAATTTAAGCGCCCGTGCCATTATTTCCTCACTATGTTCGGAAAGGGCACATGGGCTTCAAATGCGGCATAGCCGCCTTTGTTCTTAGGTTTTTCTTGGGGGTAATAAATTGAAAGTTATTAATAAAAAGATTCTGCTTCTATTTATGGATATAATATTAATTAACCTTGCCGTATATATTGCCCTAATATTTAGATTTGACGGTATAATACCCAATCAGTATGTCCATATTTATAAAATTTCATTTCCCTATATTTCACTGATTGGAATAACTTTCTATTACTTTTTTGGGTTATATAGGAGCCTATGGAGCTATGCCAGTATCGATGAACTGATTCAGGTATTTTTTGCTACAACAACAGGTGCTGTTGGCATATTTATTTATGGTACTGTAATGGGTATAAGGCTTCCAAGGACAGTCTATGCCATGTCATGGGTATTAACATTTCTTTTTATAGGAGGCATCCGTATAAGCGGAAGACTTATGAGGAGGGTTCAGAGCTTTAATAAAAGCTTCGGCGCAGGTGTAAGAAAGGTCATGATAATAGGCGCCGGACAAGCCGGATCTATGGTAATAAAGGAGCTAAAAGAGCATCAGGATCTCAATATGGTCCCGGCTGTTGTAATTGACGATGATACAAAAAAGCATAACTCCCATATTCATGGTGTACCGGTAAAAGGGGGCAGGGATAGTATTGTACAGCTTGCCGGGGAATATGCCATTGAAGAGATTATTATTGCAGTCCCTTCGGCGCAAAAAAGTGAAATATCTGAAATACTCACAACATGTAAAGAAACGAAATGCAAGCTGAAAAAGCTCCCCGGGGTATATGAGATAATTAATGAAGATGTAAGCATAAGAAGCATAAGGGATGTTAACATAGAAGACCTGCTTGGCCGCGATGAAGTAAATCTTAATATAAAGGAAATATCAGGCTATATAAAAAATGAGACCGTTCTCGTAACAGGGGGCGGGGGTTCTATCGGTTCAGAGCTTTGCAGACAGATAGCCAGATTTCGCCCTAAGAAGCTTCTAGTATTGGATATATATGAAAACAACGCCTATGACTTGCAGCAGGAATTAAAGAGGTCTTTCAAGAATAAGCTTGATATGGAGGTTGTTATTGCTTCAATAAGGGATAAGGAAAGGCTTGAACAGATATTTGAGGTTCATAGGCCGGGAGTAGTATTTCATGCAGCAGCGCACAAGCATGTGCCTCTTATGGAGGAGAATCCGGCGGAGGCGGTAAAGAATAATATAATAGGAACTTTGAATACGGTCCAATGCGCAGATAAGTACAAGGTGAAAAGATTTGTGATGATTTCTACCGACAAAGCTGTCAACCCTACAAATATAATGGGCGCAACGAAGCGGGTTGCGGAAATGATAGTTCAAACAATGGACAGGAGGAGCAAAACCGAATTTGTAGCTGTACGCTTTGGGAATGTATTAGGCAGCAACGGAAGCGTCATACCCCTTTTCAAAAAGCAGATAGAAGCGGGTGGCCCTGTTACTGTTACCCACCCGGATATAACAAGATATTTTATGACAATACCGGAGGCTTCAAGGCTTGTGATACAGGCAGGAGCTATGGCTAAGGGCGGTGAGATATTTATACTGGATATGGGACAGTCAGTAAAAATATTGGACTTGGCAAAGGATTTGATTAAGCTATCAGGTTTTGAGCCTGATGTGGATATAAAAATCGAATTTACGGGTCTGAGGCCCGGGGAGAAGCTATATGAAGAACTTCTCTTAGAAGAAGAAGGAATAGAGAGTACAAAGCACAAGAGCATTTTTGTAGGAAAACCTTTGGAGCTTGACTATGACGAGTTGAGCCGAAAAATTAAAGACCTGGAAGAGAACCTTGGCAGTATACAAAAGATAAGGGAATGCCTTGGGAGCATAGTATTGAATTACAACAGCGGAGACAGTGAGGCAGCAGTAACAAAATAAGACGGGCTGACGGAGTTAATTGATAATATTGATTGATGCCTCAACCCTTCGCATAGTCTTCTGACCAATAATTCATTCAATAAAAATGGAGGCAACTTGCTATGATGAAGAAGAATATCACAAATGAAAAAATATATCTTTCCTCCCCCCATATGAGCGCTGAAGGCTACGAAATGCAATATGTACAGGAAGCCTTTGATACTAATTGGATTGCCCCTCTGGGGAAGAATGTGAATGAATTTGAAAAGGAATTTGCTGCCAGGGTAGGGGCAAGGTCGGCTGCGGCGCTTAGCTCAGGGACGGCGGCTATCCATATGGCCCTTAAAGCCTCGGGGGTAGGAGACGGAGATATTGTTTTCTGTCCGACATTTACTTTTTCAGCGACAGCAAATCCAATCATATATCAAAATGCAATACCTGTGTTCATAGATAGTGATTATGAGACCTGGAATATGGACCCTGATGCCTTGGAGGCGGCTTTTGAGAAATATCCGAATGTGAAAGCAGTAATAGCTGTCCACCTTTATGGTTTGTCTGCTGATATGGATAAAATCACTGAGATGTGCAAGGCACATAATGTGCCGCTCATAGAAGATGCAGCCGAAAGCCTCGGAACTACTTACAAGGGAAAACATACCGGAACCTTTGGAGATTATGGTATTTTCTCTTTTAATGGCAATAAGATAATAACAACCTCGGGCGGGGGGATGCTTGTTTCCGACAACGAGGAGCGCATTGCAAAGGTAAGATTCTGGGCAACCCAGGCCAGAGATCCCGCAAGGCACTACCAGCACAGTGAGCTTGGATATAATTACAGGATGAGCAATATCGTTGCAGGTATAGGCAGAGGCCAGCTAAAGGTATTGGATCAGAGAATTGAAAAGAAAAAGTATATATTTGAATTTTACAAGAGGGAATTAGGGCAATTAGAGGGCATTAGATTTATGCCCATCAA
>CAYURW010000077.1:1404-12918 GCA_964447145.1 uncultured Clostridiaceae bacterium | reverse complement strand
TTTCCTGCCTCCCTGGGGGGGAACACTTGCCACAGTCCCTTCAAGAATCTTGAGAAGGGCCTGCTGGACACCTTCCCCTGATACGTCCCTTGTTATTGAAGGATTCTCAGACTTTCTTGCAATCTTGTCTATCTCATCAATATAAACAATGCCGTTTTGGGCCCTTTCAATATCATAGTCCGCATTCTGGATAAGCTTCAACAGAATGTTTTCCACGTCCTCACCAACATAACCCGCCTCTGTCAGGGAAGTGGCATCAGCAATGGCAAAGGGCACATTGAGCATCTTTGCCAGGGTCTGGGCAAGCAGTGTCTTGCCTGTTCCAGTAGGCCCAATAAGCACAATATTGCTTTTTTGCAATTCCACCTCATCTAATTTATAATCCGAGTTAATCCTTTTATAATGGTTGTATACTGCGACCGATAATGCTTTTTTTGCTTCTTCCTGGCCTATTACATATTGATCCAGATACTCTTTTATTTGCACAGGTTTTGGGATGTCCTGCAGCTCTGTATCCAATTCCTCAAAAAACTCTTCGTCAATGATTTCCTGACAAAGCTCGATACATTCATCGCAAATATATACACCGGGGCCCGCTATCAGTCTTCTTACCTGCTCCTGGTTTTTCCCGCAAAACGAACATTTAAGCTGCTTCTTATCATCAAATTTAGCCATTTTTCACCCCACCTTACCTTCTCTTAACGAGAATATCATCGACAAGCCCATATTCCTTTGCTTCTTCTGCCGACATGAAATAATCTCTCTCAACATCTCTTTCTATTTTTTCTACCGGCTGCCCCGTTTTCTCACTGAGAATATCGTTCAGCCTTTTCCTTGTCTTTATAAGCCTTTCGGCATATATACCGACATCGGTGGCCTTACCCTGTGCCCCCCCTGAGGGCTGATGGATCATGACCTCGCTGTTGGGAAGGCAGAACCTCTTGCCTTTTGTTCCGGCTGCCAGCAAAAATGCCCCCATACTCGCCGCCATTCCTATGCAAATTGTAGAAATGTCCGGTTTTATATACTGCATTGTGTCATATATGGCTAGCCCTGATGCTATGGACCCCCCGGGGCTGTTAATGTAGAAGCTTATATCCTTATCGGGGTCGTCGGCTTCAAGGAACAGGAGCTGCGCCACGATCAAACTTGCGGTAACGTCATTGACTTCATCTCCCAGAAATACTATCCTGTCTTTTAAAAGCCTTGAATAGATATCGTAAGAGCGTTCTCCTCTATTGGTCTGTTCAACAACAATGGGCACTAAACTCATAAAATCCTCCCTTTCAATGAAATAATCATTTCGCTACGCTGTTTTCCACAAGGAAGTCAATAGTCTTCTGAACTATTATGCCGTCCTTTATATAAGTTACTTCGTCTTCTTTGAGGGTTTTCTTGAATTTTTCAACGTCCTGCTGGTAATGCTTTGCTGTTTTTTCTAATTCGGCATTAAAATCCTCCTCGGAAGCACCAATACCCTCAGCTTCGGCTATTTTTTCAAGCACCAGCTGACTCTTGACTCTGCCTTTTGCAACATCTCTATAGGATTCCTTGAGTTTATTAATATCCATATTGGAGTATTTTAGATATGCGTCTAAATTTAATCCCTGATACCTTAGCTGATAATCAAAATCCCTTAGCATTATATTTACCTGGGCATCAACCATTACTTCAGGGATATCAACGGATGCATTTCCAACGATTTTGTTTATGACCTCATCTTCATATTGCTGTTTTTCAAGCCTTTTTGCGTGTTCTTCCCTTTTTTTTCTAATATCTGCCTTAAGCTCTTCCAAGGTGTCAAATTCGCTTACGTCTTTCGCAAACTCATCATCAAGGTCAAGAAGATGCTTTTCTTTTATCTCCTTGACTGTTACTTTAAATAATGCAGGTTGACCTGCCAGTTCTTCATTTTTGTACTCATCGGGAAATTTGACATTGATATCTGTCTCTTTGCCTATCTCCGCTCCCACAAGCTGCTCCTCAAAGCCCGGTATGAACTGGCCTGAACCTATCTCGAGCCTGGAGTTCTCTGCTGTACCCCCCTCAAACTGATTTTCGCCGACAAAGCCCTTATAGTCAATTATTGTAATATCTCCGTTTTTTACAGGCCTGTCAGTGACCTCGACCAATCTGGCATTCTGTTCCCTCATTGCTTCAATTTCTTTATCTATATCCTCTTCATTTACATTATACTCTTTTTTTTCTGCTTCTATTCCTTTATACTGTCCAAGCACCACTTCGGGTTTGACGGTAACAACGGCCTTAAAAATCATGCCCTTGCCAGCTTCAATTTCAACTATATCTATGTCCGGCCGATTGACAGGGTCCAGGTTATGCTCCTTGACCGCCTCATCATATGCTTCAGGACAAATAATATTTATCGCATCCTCATAAAATACAGCTTCTCCATAAAATCTCTCTATAATCTTCCTTGGTGCCTTACCTTTCCTGAATCCGGCTATGTTGAACTTCTTAACGTTCTTAAGGTATGATTTCATTATGCCTTCTTCGAGTTTCTCCGGTGAAACAGATATCTCCAAGGTGGCGATATTGCTTTCAACCTTTTCTAATTTTGAATTCATTCATTTCCTCCTTAATTGTACAGCTATACAAGCAGATAATTTGCTTAATTTTAGCAATATTTATGTACTATACATTTTAGGATAGACAACGGTTAATAATGCTTAGGATATCCTAAAAATGCCTTCATTGATTTATAACAGACTATTCTCATAATCCTTTATATTATAACATACCTGCCTCCTTAATCAACATTTTTCTGCCTTTACACTGCCTATGCTACTCCACTGCCGACTCAAGTATGCAAAAGGCGGAGGCACATGTGTCCATTGATGCTACAGCACCTATGGGGATTGTGATATTTGGCTTGCAATGCCCTATTTTGAAGCCCTTCATAACAGGCTTGCCTATATCCTTAAAAATATCCTCAAAAACCTCCTCGAGGCTGAGGCTTTCTCCAGGTTCTCCCGACTTTGCATCTCCCCAGTCGCCCAAGATTATACCGGTTGCATCCCGGAGCTTCCCTGCGAGCCTGAGCTGGGTAAGCATCCTATCAACACTGTATGGCTCTTCAAATACATCCTCCAGCAATAATATTTTTCCTTTGGTGTCAATTTCAAAAGGAGTACCCAAAGATGCCGTTACTATGGAAAGATTGCCGCCGGCCAAAGCACCCCTTGCCTTACCCTCCGCAACTACCTCAGGCATTTGAGGATTTGGTATTTTCCCCATGGCCTCGGGGTTTTCCAATATGCTTTTCATTACCCTTTTTGTAAGCTTTCCCAAACCTCCGGCAAAGTCACCCCCCATAGGGCCATGGAAGGTTATAAGACCGCATTTTTGATAAATGGCATTGAGCAATGCAGTTATATCACTGTAGCCCATGAAAATCTTGGGGTTCTCCTCAATAAGCCGGAAATCCACCAGATCCAAAATGCGCTGGGAGCCGTAGCCGCCCCTTAAACAAAATATCGCATCCACTCCGTTGTCTTCAAACATGCTGTTGACATCGGAAGCCCTCAATTCATCATCCCCTGCCAGATACCCCCTGCTGCTGAATACCGACTTTCCTGTCCTTACCCTATAGCCCAGATCCGATAAGTATTTGACAGCCTTTTCAACTTTCGAGGGGTCTGATGGGCTGGCCGGAGCTATAAGTCCTATCGTATCTCCGGTTTTTAACCTTTTCGCTTTCATTGAATCACCCCACCATATACGTACTGCTTTGTCTGATTTCCAATTCCTATATTATATGTTTATTAGTAAATTGTAAATATGTGTTTGAGCGTACACAAAAAAAGCGTTCCGCAGCTTTGCGGAACGTTATTAAAATTAAGATGCTGCTACAGCCTTTCCGGAGTCAGATTCCTAATTAACCCACTTAGTTCGTTTCTGAAGCTTTCGGCAGGGGTTCCGTTTCTGATCCCGTTTCCAACTTTTCTGAGCCTGTTAAAAAAATCGGCATCCGAGCTGACATACACTGTATTGATCTGTGGGTTTGCTGCTTTTATCCTCTGGGCGCATTGCCTTTTTATACCTGTAGTGTCGCCTGCTGCTCCAAAGGAAATGTTTCTTCCTGTATTGTTGCCGCCGCTGTTTACTCCGACATAGGCCGTGTTACCTGAAAGAACAACAGTAGCATTGTTTACCCCTGTAATTGTTTCACATTCTCTGGCGAGTCTGTCTGCGTAGCCTGTGGAGCTATTGGTTCTTCCTAAGCTGAAGTCGCTTTCTCCAAAATTGCCCCCGCCAAAGTTATTGCCTGTTCCGTAAAAGCCGAAGCCTCTGTTATTAAAACCTGAGTCCATGCCTGTTCTAGTCCCGAATCTCGTACCTGTGCCTGCTCCCGTACCGAATCTTGTACCTGTCCCTGTATCTGTTCCCGTACCTACTCCACGAAAATTATTGTTTATCCCGGTACCCGGTCCCGGCTGCAACTGTGTCTGCAGTGGCCTTCTGGCTGCACAGGCAGCAAACATCAGTGCAAAAACCAATATCAAAGCCGACATTATAGCTGTTTTTCTTCTCATAGGCTATTATTCCTCCATATTTTTTATTTTTGGTTTTGCACTAATATTTTTTGCTATAATATTAATATTATCAAAAAAAAAACTGCATTTAATTGCAGTTTTTGGCTCTCTATCAGTTCTTTTCAACAAAACAGCTTTTACCTATGAACTCCCTTAGTATTGAGTTTGAAGGAACTACATTCATATCCGCTTTTAAGAGATATTGCAAAAATTTTCTGATCCTTTTGGCTTCAATAAATTCCGGGACCCGGTTGTCAATCTGCTCCAGAAGTGGCAGAGCAACCTGATTAAGCACAGCCAACTCATATACCAAAGATGAATTAAACATTATGTCGGCTTCTTCCTGGAAGGGATAGATATACTTGTCCTCTCCCCTTCTTACAGAATCCCACCGCTTGATAGTGGAAAGCGCATCTACAGACCTAAATTGATAATCCCTCACAATACGCCTTATGAGCCTCAGATCCGATGTGGGGATCCTGTTATGATCATCTATGCTGAGATGAGTCAGCGCACTGATATAAATTTTGAACTTCTGCTCCCTTGGAATAAACCGGGTAAGAACTTCATTAAGCCCGTGTATCCCTTCGACAACCAGTATTTGCTCTTTTCCTATCTTTAACTTTTTATCTCTCCATTCCCTTTCTCCCGTGTGGAAGTTATATAGGGGCATTTGCACCTCTTCGCCCTCAATCAGTCTTTTTATGACATCGTTAAAGGTTTCCAAATCAATTGCATCAATTGTCTCAAAATCATACTCTCCATCTTTGCTTTTTGGAGTATCCTCCCTGTTTTTAAAGAAATCATCAATGGAAATTGGCACCGGCTTTAAACCGTTGACCCGAAGCTGAACTGACAGTCGCTCTGCAAAGGTTGTTTTCCCCGAGGAAGAGGGCCCTGCAATTAGGACAAGCCTCTTATCTCCGAATACAGTGATCATATCCGCAATCTGCGCAATTTTTTTCTCATGAAGTCCTTCAGCAACCTGTATGACCTCATTTATCCTGCCATATTTGATCGCATCATTGAGATTACTTATATTGTCCAGTTCTAATATGCTCCCCCACTTTTCAAATTCTCTGAATATATTAAAAAGCTTATTTTGCTCCTTATACTCGGGAATCACATTTGGATCGGACTTTTCCGGGAACCTCAGCACGAGTCCGGGCTCATTGGATTTCAACTCAAAAATTTTGAGATAGCCTGTGGAAGGCACCATATACCCATAGAAATAATCGTGATATCCACGACAGCTGTATACATTTATATACTTTTTCTTACGGTATTTTATCAGATTTGCCTTGTCAAACTGTTGGGTTTTTGTGAATAGCTCAATAGCCTCCTCGCTGGTCACCTTTCTTTTTTCAAAGGGCAAATCTGCCTCCTGAAGCTCCCTCATTTTTTCTTCTATTTTTGCAATATCCTCCACAGTAAGAGGATCCTCCTTGTGGACCTCACAATAAAGCCCCTTGCTAAGAGAATGCTCCACCGTTACCCTGCACTCCTCAAAAACCTCTTTTGCGGCTATTATGAACAAAAAGGCAAGGCTCCTTGAGTAGAACCTGCACCCATAAGCAGTGGTCCTGTCTATGAACCTCAGGCTGCAATCCTGCTGGATTTTCACCCATAGCTCTTTAAGCTCATTATTAACTATAGCCCCGACTATATCCGATTTGTAATACCGGCTAAAATCCTTTGCTATATCCAAAAGTCTTGTGCCCTTTTGATACTCTCTTTTGACATTATCGGGAAAAGTCAGCATTACCGTTTCAATCATTATCCAACCCTCCAATCTTGTGTACTATTATAACTCATTATCGGCATATTTGCCAAAAACATAGCAATTTCATATTTTAATTTTTTGATTTATGTAATAAGATATATATAGTATCAATTCCTACTATTGTCATTTAAGGAACGTTACTACTAATTTAATGAAAGGCGGGTCGTTATGCTTAATTACCAAATAGTCGGCAATGCAATGCAGCAGATTGTCGTCGAGCTTGAGGCAGGCCAGACAATGTACAGTGAATCAGGGAAATTCCTGTGGAAAACGGACAATATCAAATTTGAAACTTCATTTAATGTGAGCGACAAAAAGGGTCATTTTGAAGAAAAAGGCGGCGGCGGGGCTTTTGGCAAATTCATGGATACCGCAGTAAGTGTCGGCAAAAGGAAGCTTGCGGGGGAATCTGCTGCGTTCCAGGTATTCAATGTTACATCCGGTCAAAGCGGGATGGTCACTTTTGCCCAGACTATTCCCGGGCAAATTGCTGCATTGAACATCGAGGATCACGGTGTGCTCTTTGTGCAGAAGGACGGCTTCCTTGCAGCAGAGAATACTGTGGACTTTGATATTGCCCTTACAAAAAAGGTCGGTGCCGGAATGTTCGGCGGTGAAGGTTTTATTCTTGAAAAGTTCAGCGATAAGGGCACCCTTTTCATCGGAGCCTGCGGCAATTTCATAGAGCTTAATCCGGCGGATTACGGCGGAAAGATCCAGATAGATACCGGAGCTCTGGTAGCCTTCGACCAAAATATCGATTATGACATTGAATGGGTGGGCAAAAGTGTAGGCCAGGTGGCAAAGAACCTTTTATTCGGAGGAGAAGGGCTTTTCCTTGCCAACCTTTCGGGAAACGGCAAAGTCATACTCCAAAGCATGAATATAACCTCATTGGCAAGAACGCTTTTCAGAAATGCGACCAAATCCTCTCCTGAAGACAGAAGCAGCGGAAAAATGCTCGGGGGCCTGGGAAGCCTACTGGGTGAACTGGGCGGAGACAAGTACTAAAAATGTAAACAATTTGTAACAACTGGCTTTGCGCCATATCTTTATTTGAAACTATCCGATATAATTAGTATAGAAGTGATTAGTGCTATTACTCTTTATTCCTCCCCCTCATTTTAATGAATGCGACATTTATAGAAAATATAAATGTCGCATATTATTTTGGCACATTTATTTATATTGGATATGAGGACATGAATTCAAGCAACTTTCGGGCAGGCATGATTATCAGCTTTTTGACATTAATTATTATATATATTATTCTTTAGGCGATGCTGTTGGTCATTTGAAGATTTTACGGTATGGCATCAGAAGCAATTATTATGCCGTGAACAATCAATAGAATATTATTGTGCTCTAAGTCAATCAGTACAATAATATTGTGCTCTAAGTCAATCAGTACAATAATATTGTGCTGTAAAAAACGAGAAATGGAGAAAATGCTTTGATAGATACTTTTCTTTTTGATTTGGATGGAACACTTCTGCCGGTGGATATAGAAAGATTCACTGAAATCTACTTCCGGGAGATGGGCCATATGTTTAAGGATATGATCGAGCCTGAACTTCTTGTCAGACACATTTGGACTGCGACCCGGGAAATGGTCGAAAATATTGAACTCAGGACAAATGAGGATGTGTTTATGGATAAGTTCTCCAAACTTATCGGCGGGGACATCAGCGGATACATCAAAAGGTTCGATGAATTTTACGATACCCTTTTCCACAAAACAAGAGATGCCGTAGAAAATCAGCCTTATATAGCGGAAAGCATTGACATACTTAAGAAAAAGAATTACAAGCTTGCAATTGCCACAAATCCCATGTTCCCCCGAAAGGCGATATATCACAGGGTTCAATGGGCAGGGCTTGATCTGAAAGATTTCGCATATATTACCTCCTATGAGGACAACCACTATTGCAAACCTCAGCTGAAATTTTACAAAGAAGTCCTTGAAGCTGTCGGCAAGGAACCGGAGCATTGCATAATGGTAGGAAATGATGTTCAGGAGGATCTTATTGCCCTTGAGCTGGGAATGGAGACCTTTCTAATCAAAAACCATATGATAAACAGGAAACAGGGCGCAATTAGAAGCACTTATGAAGGGTCTTACGAGGATTTTTACAATTATGTAAAAGGCCTTGAAAGTGTATAGGGCTTGGACTAAGACCTACCGCTAAAAGTCAGTGGCTCTATCTACTAATGCAAAAATATTGCTATAATTGCTGGTTATCTTTCTAAAATGGGATTTAAAGATAATATCTATTCTATCTCTGTGAACGTAAATTATCTTTATTATTTTTGATAACATCATTCTTTTCCCATCAATATCGGAAGCTTCGTAAATTTCTTTGAAGTTAGCAATATATTGGATTCTCCCGGGTTCGACTCCCCGGCTTTATAAAATAAAAAACTAGCATTAGTAGGCTAGTTCAATTTGTAAAGATGGTGCGCCATCAGGGACTCGAACCCGGGACCCATTGATTAAGAGTCAATTGCTCTACCAGCTGAGCTAATGGCGCACATTTGACCTGAGTTTCCGGTCAACTGACTTTTTAATTATACAAAAGAAATTCAACGATGTCAACATGTTATCGGCAGATAAATTGCCTTTGTTTAATGGCAATTATTTCCTCATTTTAGCCCGGCTCAGGTTCCCCTCATAGATTTGAATCAGGCCCTCATATCCGCCGGCTGAATACTTCGGCACTAACAGTCTTATCTCTTCAAGGTGCTTCAAGGCTTTTTCAAATTCCAGTTTTGACTTGTAAAGAGAGCCCTCGTTATAGTACTTAACCCCGGCCGCATTGCATTCCGAAGCCAGTTTGAAGAATTCATCCACTTTTTCTTTTTTCTCAAGAGTTCTGGTTTTGTTTTCGCTGTACAGGGTCCTCAACCCGGAATAAAGCTCCAAGTCGCAATTGCTTGCACTTTTTTTCATGTCATCGAGGCTGCCCACTGCTTTATCAAATTCCGCCGCAGCCTGCTCCAGCCTGCCTTCATTGTATTCCCGCACTCCTGCCTGGTTGTGGTCTGCAGCAAGCTGCAAATATTTCGACGGTTCCGCAGCATTCTTTTGCGGCTGTTTCTTAGTACTTGTTTTTCGGGGCTTTTCCCGGTTGCCCCCTGAAGCTGTGCCCGTAATTGATTCAGTAATAGCATCTGCGGTTTCCCCTTCAGTTGCCTCTGCAGCTACATCTGCAAAAGCTTCGTCAAATAAAACTTCGGCAATTTCGGAACCTGCATCGACTTCTGAAGTCGCGGCGGCCCCCGAAGCTGAATCAATTTCTGAAGTCGCGGTAGCCCCCGAAGCTGAAACGGGCCCCGAAGCCCCGGTTATTTCGCGGTTTGAAGCAATCGGCCTTTCTGAATCCCCCTGCGGCTCATTATTTAAAGAATAACCGAGGAAAAACGATAATAACATTACTGCCACACCCATTACCGCTGCCAAAATATTTTTTTTATTTTTTAGCATAAAGGTGTTTCCATTTTCCCCTGCTGCAGCGATTTCTGTGGATACTTCCTTTTCAGACCCAAAAAGATCTTCTCTTTTATCTTTAATTTTATTTCCCGTTATAGCAACAACTTTTGCAGCTATTTCTTCATCAGTTTCTTCAGCAACTTCTGCAGCTACTTCTGCTGCAGTTTCTTCAACAACTTCTGCGGCGACCTCTGCTGCAGTTTCTTTTCCGAATTCAAATTCATTTTCCTCTGTTGACAATTTATCTATACCATAATAAGTACTTGTATAAACATACTCTTCATCAGAGGATTGGCTATCACTTTTTGCCGATTTTGCCTCAGCCTTCAAAAAACGTTCAAGTTTCTGCCTGAATTCATAGGAAGACTTGTATCTGTCCTTTTTGTCATAGCTGCATGCCTTAAGAATAATAACCCCAAGGGCTTCTCCTGAGTCTGCCGGGGGAGGCAGTTCTTTTCCGGCCATCCTTTCAGCTGCAGACTTTTCGGCATCATCAACAGAAATAGTCCGGGGAGGCATTGGCAAAAACGGGAGCCTCCCCTTATTAACAAGTTTGTACATTACCATTCCGAGGGAGTATATATCCGCCGTATGATCATATCCCTGCTCTTTATAGAGCTCTGGTGCAGCATATAATGGGCTGGGAATTACAGGGGCCGGCCACCTTGTCTGTAGAAGTTCCTTTGCCATACGGAAATTCCCCAGCTTGAACTCTCCCTTTGAGGATACAAATATGCTTGAATCCTTTATATCCCTATGTATGATACCTTCCCTTGCACAAGCCTCCAGCGCTTTGCATATATCGATCCCCAGCCTGGCCGCTTCAAACCTGTCAATTTTGTGCCCCTTTATAAAATCAGGCAGGGGCTCAAGAAACTCCATTCTTATGAGTATGTCCCAACCTGAGCCTTCTCCCTTTTCATATATCCCATGGTCTTCATAGGTGACTATATTGCTGTTTCCTCTTAATTTGTACATCAGTTCGATTTCATTCTGGATGCTGCCTACAAGGCTTTTAAGATATTCAGGCATGGCTTCCGCTTCAATTCCGATAGCCTGAGCTTCCCTGACATCACTGCTTCCAATGGAAAAACTCATGAATTTAACAGCGGAGGTATACCGCCTGCCCCATTCTTCCCTGTATACCCTGTATACCCCGCCGTCTTTTCCCTGTTCTATTGTTTCCTCTATGCGCCAGGAACCCCATAGGGGCTGGTACTTATCTATCAAACGAATCACCTCAAAATGATGCAAAGCTATATAGAATTAGCCGATAGACAGCTTATTAAGAATGGCACAAAACCTTTGGTCAAGAAAGCATTTTAGGATATCCGAAATATAACCTGCTGATGTCTATCCTAAAATGAATAGCTCTGCAAATACGCCGATAAACTGCCGGCCAAAAATGGTACTTAATACAGATAATTTCTATATATTGAAGGCGTATCCTTCATTTTTTTTTCGCAAGTTTGGACAGCATTTTTCTACATCCTTTGATGGTAATTGTTGACAAAATGAGAGTGTACTGCAACCGCAGCACACTCTCATTTTATTATTATATCTGCATCCGTTTCTGTATTTTTATATTGTACCCTACTGCTATATTTTTCTGTTGCTGTCTTTGCTGCGTCTCTCTTCTGCGTCTATCTTCTGCGTCTATCTTCTGCGTCTATCTTCTGCGTCTATCT
>CAYURW010000077.1:0-1304 GCA_964447145.1 uncultured Clostridiaceae bacterium | reverse complement strand
TGCGTCTATCTTCTGCGTCTATCTTCTGCGTCTATCTTCTGCGTCTATCTTCTGCGTCTATCTTCTGCTATTTCTGCTATTTCTGTTATTTCTGCTATTGTATCTCTATCTGGTTCTTCTTGCTTACTTCAGCTTTCTTCTTGGGAAGTATCATTGAAAGAACACCATTCTCAAACTTGGCAGAGATTTTGTCTTCTGTAACATTTTCAACGTAGAAGCTTCTGCAATAACTACCGCTCCTTCTCTCTTTTCTGATGTAGTTTTCTTTTTCTTCGTTTACTTCCTCATTTTTTGTCACTGAGATCATAAGCCTTTCGTTATTGAGCTCAACATTTATCTCTTCCTTTTTTACACCCGGCAGATCCGCTTCAACAATGTATTCCTTCTCATTTTCTCTTATATCCACCTTTATTTGCTTTTCTTCCGCAAATAATGCCGGCATAAAGGAATCGCCGAAGAAATCATCAAAAACTCTGTCTATGTTGAAAACATCCTGAGGCCCTCTTGACAAACCTCTGTTTCTTTTGCTGTATGGTACCAAGAACATACAAAACACCTCCATTTTAATTATAATTGTTTGTTTTGACTTTGACTTTCTTTGACCTTTGATTATATTATTACATCTACGGCTTTATATTTCAACTGTCAAAAACATTAAATATCCCTGTTAAGTGTTATTATGTACACCTCTCTTCATCCTATGCCTATTTTGCTCAGAGTTCCTTCGTTTTTAAAAATAAAAAATACCCCGGCATTTTAACTATACCGGGGTAATAATAACCAGATGGTGCACCTAGAGGGAGTTGCCGCCTGCTATTTTCCCGTTTTTTGCTTGTCCTTCGGTCAAAAACGGATAAAAGATCCTGCACAATCTCATTTGTGCTGAAAGGATGACTTTGCAGATACTCCAATACAATTTTATGCTGCGACTTTGGCTGGCATTTCGTAGTCAGCAGGCGGGCATGGTTCATATTTAGCAGGGTCAGCATAAATGTGCCGTGGGTGGCTTCAATTTCCGGCTTGACATCAAATTGCTCATAATGCTGCATGATTCGCCGCAATCCCGTCCCATATGCCTCAATATGTTTCAGACTATAGAAAACATTATTTCACCTTTATTTCACTTTTTCACTGTAATATCATATGATTTCACCTTTTGCAAGTGAAATGAGATAATTTGTTTTCCCAAGCAGGTTGTACAGCACCTGAGCCATTTCCGCTCTGGTGGTGGTTCCCGTCGGGTTGAGCGCACCGTCACTGCCGGAAATCGTACCGGCTCCAACAAGCACGCTCATGGCGTCCTT
>CAYURW010000076.1:4503-12946 GCA_964447145.1 uncultured Clostridiaceae bacterium | reverse complement strand
AGGGGCTACAGGATGCCCTTCAAAGGCATAAGTAACTGCCGGCAATAGGGTTTCCGAAAGGGATAGCCTGCCGAAACGCTCCGAAAGTGCCGACCAGGCAGAAGGGGCGCCGGGAACTGTAACGGGGACCCAGCCACGGTGCGGTATGCCATTATATTCTGCTTTTTTGATCACATCCGGGGGAATTGATACCGGTAACGGCCCGCTGGCATTCAATCCATAGAGCCTTCCTCCCGACCATACCAGGGCAAAAGCATCTCCCCCTATACCGTTGGAGGTGGGTTCCACCACGGTCAGGCAGGAAGCGGCAGCTACAGCGGCATCTATAGCATTGCCGCCCTTTTTCAAAATATCAAGGCCTGCTTGTGCCGCCAAGGGGTGAGAGGCGGCAACCATGCCCTTTTTTGCATATACCATATTCCTTCTTGAGGGATAGTTGTATTTGTGGGCGTCAAATCGCATAGAATCTACTCCTTTCGAGCCATTTACAGCGATATACTTCGTTTTTGGATTTTATATTCGTAACTCCATATACTCAGGCACTCATTCAATTTGCCTTAGTTAATTATATCCCATCAAAAAATCCAGTACAAGAGAATGGATATGATATAATTATCATAAAGGTAACGTTGTCTATAGACACCGGAATAATTTTGCGTTAGACTATTATATAATGTTATGTGAACTATTAATTTTGACGGCAAAGACTGAAGGGGGTACTGGTGGATTGGATGGCGAAAAGGTCAAAAAGATAATCAAACAGGGGGTTAAGTTGTTTTTTGGACTGGCCCTGTATGCATTGGGGATAGTAATGACTATAAATGCTAACCTGGGGTTGGCGCCCTGGGATGTATTTCACCATGGCCTTACAAAAAATATAGGAATAACAATGGGCCAGGCAAGCATATGTGTAGGATCGGCATTGGTGATAATTGACGGCCTGCTGGGAGAACGGCTTGGGTGGGGTACACTTAGCAACATGATAGCTATCGGTGTGTTTATGGATATATACATGCTGAATAATATTGTTCCGGTATTTGAGCCGATGATTCTGAGATTTGCCATGATGCTTCTGGGTATGTTTACTATCGGGATAGCCACTTATTTCTATTTAAGCGTAGGCCTGGGCTCCGGGCCAAGGGACGGTCTTATGGTGGCACTCACAAAAAAAACCGGCAAGTCCGTGAGATTCTTGAGAAATTGCATAGAACTCAGCGTAATTGCCGTAGGATATTTATTCGGGGGCTCTGTAGGGATTGGAACACCGATAATGGCATTTTCTTCAGGATATTTCGTTCAGTTTGCATTTAAGATTTTTAAATATGATGTTAAGGGGACAAAACACAGATTTATTGACGAAGATATTAAATTTCTGTATGAAAAGTTTTCTGGAAAAAATAAGGACAAGGGAATTAAGGCCGAATAATTTACCTGGGCCCAAAATACCCTTCTGCAGCAAGAAGCTCTGCAGTCAATACAGAACCCCCCGCTGCCCCTCTTAGGGTGTTATGGGACAGACAAACGAATTTATAATCAAATATATTGTCTTCTCTGAGCCTTCCCAATGTTATACCCATACCGTTTTCCGCATCTCTGTCCAATTTTGTCTGGGGCCTGTTATCATCGCTGAAATAGGTAAGGAACTGATTGGGAGCACTGGGGAGCTTCAATATTTGGGGCTTCCCTTTATAGTTGTTCCAACGTTCAATAATAGTCCCTATTGCCGGCTTGTGCTTAAAGGAAACAGATACCGCAGCAAGGTGCCCTTCCAATGCTGATACTCTTATACATTGTGCAGTGATCACCGGTTCATAGGCTTTTGCTATTTCATCTCCGCTGACATGACCCCAAACCTTAAGGGGCTCCTGTTCGCTTTTTTCTTCTTCACCTGGAATAAAGGGGATAACGTTGTCTATCATCTCGGGCCAATCGTTGAAATTTTTCCCGCTCCCTGAAATAGCCTGGTATGTGCATACCGATATCATTGAAGGCTTAAAATCCATAAGGGCATTAATTGCAGGAACATAGCTCTGGATCGAGCAGTTGGGTTTTGCCACAATAAAACCTCTTTTTGTTCCCAGGCGTTTTTTTTGTTTTTCAATAATGTCCAAATGTTCAGGGTTTACTTCCGGAATAATAACAGGAACATCCGGAGTCATACGGTGGGCGGAATTATTGGATATTACAGGAATTTCCGATTTTGCATAAGTCTCCTCAATTGTTCTGATTTCTTTTGCAGGCATATCCACAGCACAAAATACAAGATCTGACCTGCTGCTGATTTCGTCAATATTATGCAGGTCCAATACAGTCATTTCTTTTAATCTTTCGGGAATGCTTCCGGATAGCTTCCATCTGTCCTTTACGGCATCATGATAGCTTTTGCCTGCCGATCGTTCACTTGCCGCAATTACATTGATATCAAAATAAGGATGGTCGTGGAGTAATGCTGCGAGTCTTTGCCCGACGTATCCTGTACCTCCCAGGATCCCTACCCTGTATTTTTTTTTCATTGAAATACCTCCGTGTTAAAAATAGTAATCAAGCTTTTTCTGAAGCTTTTCTGAAATAGTAACCAGTGGCAGCCTAAGCTCCTGGGATCTGATAAGCCCCATTTTACTAAGGCAGTATTTGACAGGGGCTGGGTTTGGCTCTTCAAACAGGAGGGGAATAAGCTCTGCAAGCCTCTTCCAAATTTCGAAGGCACCCTGGTGATCGTTGTTTTTCACCTTATTATAGATTTCAATAAAGCTCTTGGTCTCCACATGGGAGGATGCAAGTATCCCACCCTGTCCCCCATAGATCAGGGTGATATAGAAAAATATGTCTTCCCCGGTCATTACCGAAAAGCCCTTTGGCGCATTGAGCAAAAGGGAAAGGCTCTGTTTTATGTCTCCGCTTGCGTCCTTTACCCCTATTATGTTCTTTAACTCTGAAAGCCTGAACAATGTTTCGTTTTCAACATTTCTTCCGGTTCTGTAAGGAATGTTATAAATAATGATGTCCAGGTCTGTCGATTCCGACATTTTTTTGAAATGCTCATAAATGCCTCTTTGATCCGGTCTGTTGTAGTAAGGAGATACTGATAGCACACCGTCCGCCTTGTGCTTTTCTACAATTTTCAGCTTATCCAGGACCTTTTTTGTGTTGTTTCCGCCTGCCCCGACGATAACAGGTACACGGCCATGCACATATTCCATAGTTTTTTCCACTATTTCTTCAAATTCATCCTCGTCTATCGTTGGGCTTTCTCCTGTTGTACCCAGTGGGATTATTCCCGTTACTCCCATGCTTATATAATGATCTATCATCGTTTTGAATGACTCGAAGTCAACCCTGTCATTCAGAAAAGGGGTAACAATGGGCAGCCATACACCGTCAATACGCATATTCATACCTCCAATAAAAATAATTAGACTTTGATGAAACGTTCTACCACTATTATATAAAAAAATATTTCCAGAAATATAGTTCGAAGTGCTTGAAATATTGCAAATAGTGCTATAGTATTAAGAAAGATAGGCTGAAGGGCCGGATAGTGGTGTCAGAGGGGGTATTTTATGAAGGAAGACGATATTATTTCAGGCTGCAAGCGGGGGTATTTGAATAAGGATTTTCAGTTCTTCCACCTTAAGGACAGGAAGAGCATTGAGTTTGAGCTTCATTTTCATGACTTCAACAAAATTGTTATATTTATTTCCGGGAACGTTACGTATCTGATAGAAGGACGGGCTTACAAGCTCAAGCCCTGGGATATACTTCTCATAAGCAGCAGCGAAATACACAAAGCCGTAATTGATGCAGCCGGGACTTATGAAAGAATGATCGTATGGGTCAAGCCGGGTTTTTTGGCCGGGCATGACAGCTCTGAGGGAAATTTGCTGAGATGCTTTGAAACTGCCTCCGGGGAGAAGAGCAACTTATTAAGGCTGAATCCGGAGCTTCTGCGGCAGGGGAAATACATTCTTTCCCAACTTAATGAAGAATGCGACAACGGCGGTTTTGGGAGCCAGGTACTAAGGGATTCTTTATTCTTACAGTTCATAGTGTACCTCAACAGGCTTTACCTGAGACCCGAAAACATAAAAAATAAAGCAGAGGGAGAATATGACGAAAACATAGGCAGAATAATATCATATATTAATGAAAATCTTTGCGAGGATATGTCAATAGACAGCTTGGCTTCCAAATTCTATATGAGCAGATACCACCTTATGCATAAGTTTAAAAGCCAGACAGGATATACTATTCACAATTATATTACTCAGAAGCGCCTGATCATGTCTAATAAGCTGATCAAATCAGGAAAATCGGTGGCAGGAGCCTGTGAAGAATGCGGTTTTGGAGATTATTCGAGTTATGTTAGGGCATTTAAGAAAATGTATGGATTTTCGCCAAAAAAGTACAATAGAATGGAAGGTTGACAATTGAATCTTAAGGGCTTAATATTAGTATAATTTATAGTATCTTAGACTGATTGGAAAGGGGAGTGATACTTTTGAGAGCAGGAAACGGAAAGCTGAAGCTCTACGGATTCAATAACCTTACAAAATCATTGAGCTTTAACATTTATGATATCTGCTACACAAAATCAGACGAAGACCGCAGGAAGTATATTGAGTACATCGATGAGCAATACAATTCCACCAGACTTACAAGAATACTTTGCGATGTTACTGAAATGATTGGAGCAAGTGTGCTGAATGTGGCCAAGCAGGATTACGACCCTCAGGGCGCCAGCGTTACCCTTCTTATTTCAGAAGAGGAGGTCCCCCTTTATGTGCTTGACCCCTCCTGTAACAGGGGAGTTTTTACCCCCCTCAGGGAGAATATAGTAGGGCATTTGGACAAAAGCCATGTAACTGTGCATACTTATCCGGAAAGTCATCCTCAGAATGAAATAAGCACTTTCAGGGTTGATATAGATGTGACTACCTGCGGAACGATATCACCTCTCAAGGCATTAAATTATCTTATCCGTAGCTTTGACTCGGACATAATCACCATAGATTACAGGGTCAGGGGCTATACAAGGGATGTTAACGGCCGGAAGCATTTTATCGATCACAAGATAAATTCGATACAGAATTTTATTGCCAGGGAGACAATAAACAGGTATGACCTTATAGATATGAACATATATCAGTCAAATATATTTCATACAAAAATGAGGATAAGCGATCTAAAAATTAACAATTATCTTTTTGAAATGAATGAAGAGGACCTGAGTCCTAAAATGAAAAAGGAAATAAAAGACAAGCTGGACAGAGAGATAACGGAGATTTTTTATGGCATAAACTTGCCTAAGGTATAGCACGACAGAAACTTGGAGGATAGCAATAGCTATTCTTTTTTCTTGGCTAACGAAGTAATTTATAGATTACGCCATAGGTTGTATGCTGTTTTAATTAGCTGTATACTGATGTATTCTATGTGATGGTGACTTCACGGAAAAATTGATATACATTGAAAAGAAAGGATAAAAGATGTTAAATATAAGAAAAAGCATATGCTTCGCATCAGGAAAATTATATATTTCCCCTGAATTGTCAGAATCCTCAGAAAAGAAGCTGCTTCATATTTCCGACACCCCCTCCTGCTTTTATTCGGACCTCAAAAGGCTCATATGCAGGCTAAGGCCTGAATACATAGTGCATACGGGTGATTTGGCCGATGATATTAAGTTGGCCCTTCGCCCCAACTTAATATACGAATATGAGAAAGAGATCAAGCGCCTGGCAAACATGCTCGAATCCTCAGGAGCGGTAATTATTCTGTCCTTGGGCAACCATGATGATATTGATGTTGTAAGCAAGCATTTTAAGAATAGCAGGATAATTGCCGGTGCGGAGACGATCAGCGTTGAGAAAATGAGTTTCAGAATAAGCCATCTTCCGGAAGGGATAATAAAGGAGCCGGCTCTGCACAATCTGTTTGGCCATGATTTGACATTAAAAGACGGATGTATTGATAACAAATGGTATCATAACGGGATCTCGTATATAAATATTATTGGACTTGAGACCGGGGACTGCATGTCTCTTTGCTATCCGACCGGTGTAGATAACTCAAGGCAGGGGATGCGAAAAATCGGTTTATAATATAATTCTGGAGGATGATGTGTATGCTCGATTTGATCAGGGGAGGACCCAAGATGCTGATTTTCGAGAGCAGCAGAATAGAGGAATTGAAAGATTACTTTATTCAAAGCAAGAATGCATATGCTTACAGCTATGACGACACATTTGAAAAAGCAGGAGAAGAACACACAATAATATTTATCACCGACAAAATGGAAGATATAGTTGACAGGAAAAGGATCAAGGAAGTTCTGATGATAGCCGAGGAACCGGACGTGATACTTTGCGGCTTGCTGAACGACGGGAAGGGTCACCTGGTAACGATGTCAAGGATCTCAACAAGAATAATAATATTAAGCGCAATGGGGGATCCGGAGAAGGCGATCAGGGAAATAAGCGAGGACTACGAATGCATAGAGGGAGATATAATAGAGATTCTCAATTCATACAATGAAAAAGGAACTGTGATAGCAATATCCGGCAAGCCTATACATGGGGAAATAAGCATAAAGAGGGACATTTATAAAAGAGCTTTGTTTGTTGAGGAAAAGTACAGGCCCCTTATGCGGAGTCTCAGGCCCCGTGCATTGAAGTACCTGAACAGCAGTCTTGGGAACAAGGATTGGTATGAAATCGAAATAAGAATATTTGACCAGTATGGAAAGTATGATTTGCACCATGAAAGGCTTCTTAACATAATTGAATGGCTGGAAATAGGATTGGTTCTTGGGGAATCCTGGGGCAAGGATTACCCTAGGCCCATGCTGGCGGTGGAAGTATACAGGATACGGCTTTTTACTTATCATGATCCTAAATATATCAAAAAAATATTGATAGGCCTTGAGTTCCTGGACGATGGGACAAGAATAATAGACTATGATTTGTATTTCAACAGAAAGAAGCTGTATTGGACAGAAGTGGCAGATAAAGGTGTCAAGGAAAGGCATTTGCTGGGAGCGAAATACAGGGAGGAAATTTTGTCAAAACTAAGGGATAAAGAAGTTGAAGAATTATATGGAATCGAAAACGACATACTTGCCACCAGAAAATAAGAAATACAGAAATAGAGGAATGCAAAAATAAAGGGAGGGCTGCGTCTTTAGTGTAAACTTAAGACACAGCCCTTTGTATATAAGGTAATGACATATATTCTAGCCGATTGCCCCGGTTTCACGTTTCAGCCATTCCTGTTCTTCTTTATTAAGATATGGAGAAAGCTTGTCATATACTTCACTGTGATAGCTGTTTAGCCAGTCTTTTTCCGGCTGTGTCAGCATACCGGCATCGATTCCGTCAATGTCTATGGGACAATAGGAAATAGTATCAAACTTCATATATCTGCCATATTCGTTTTCGTAGTCGTCCACTAACAGAAGCGTATTTTCGGTGCGTATGCCATGCTTGCCTTCTCTGTATATCCCGGGCTCATTAGTAAGTATCATCCCGGGTTCAAGTATAACAGTATTTATTACCGGGGGCCTTTTGAAGCCCTGTGGACCCTCGTGGACACCCAACAGGAAGCCTACACCGTGGCCTGTGCCGCAGCGGTAATCCAGGCCTTCATCCCACAGGGGCTTTCTTGCAAGAATATCCAGGTGTGTGCAGGTGCAGCCCTGAAGGAACTTGGCGGTTGCAAGCCCTATGTGGCCTTTGAGGACTAATGTGAAGTCCTTCCTTTCTTCCTCTGTAAGCTTGCCCAATACTACTGTCCTTGTCATATCGGTGGTCCCGTCCAGGTATTGTCCTCCTGAATCAATAAGAAGCATTCCTTCCTTTTCAAGGGCATACTGATTTTCCGGCAGAGCCTTATAATGCATCATGGCGGCATGGTCCTTAAAGGCTGCTATTGTATCGAAGCTCAGCCCGAGGTTAAGTTCCTGCTGTGCCCTGAGCTCCTGCAGCTTTTCGTCCACCATTATCTCTGTTATTTCTTGTTTCCCCAGATTGTTATCAAGCCATACGAGGAATTTTACCATGGCAGCGCCATCCTTGATATGGGAGTTTCTGAGGCTACTGATTTCTGTGCTGTTTTTTATGGCCTTCAATACTGTGGTTATATTTGGCTCTTGAACGACCTCATATGCAGCCGGAACTGATCTGTACAGCCAGACGTTTGTCTTTTCCGGATCCATTATTATTGAACCTTTACCCTTAAGGGAGGCAATGGCCTTTTCTATCAAGTCATAGTCAAGTATCTCAATAGCATCTGCGCCCAATTCCTTACTCACTTCATCCCCGATCTTATTTTTGTCAATGAAAAGCTGGCAGCCAGTTTCTGATATAAGGGCATAGGATGTGACGACCGGGGTGTTTTCAATATCTCCACCTCTGATATTCAGAAGCCATGCAATATCATCCAGGGA
>CAYURW010000076.1:208-4493 GCA_964447145.1 uncultured Clostridiaceae bacterium | reverse complement strand
TGAAAGAAGATAGTAGCCGGAGTTGAGATTTTTCATGCAGGCACGCACTTCCGCAAGCTTCTCGGCCCTTGATTTCCCTGCATATTTCACGTCATGGACAAAGACATAGGCCTTGGGCATTTCCGGCCGGTCCTCCCACAGCTCTCCCACAAGGTCATAAGATGTTTCAAAGCTGAGGTTCTTGGGCTTGAAGGCCTTTGACATATCCTTAAACAGCGATACAGGCATGGCTTTACCGTTAAAGCCGACTATCCCGTTGATTGGGAGCACTTCACTGATCCATTCAATGTAGGTAGGCACACCGGGTTGACCCATCTTAAAGAGCCTTACCCGGGAACCTTGAAGCTGGTTTTCCGCTTGTATGAAGTATCTTCCGTCAGTCCACAGCCCCGCATCATCAAGAGTTATAACCACTGTTCCCGCTGAGCCTGTGAAGCCCGATATCCATTGCCTTGCTTTCCAATGCTCTGCTACATATTCGCTTTGATGGGCATCAAAGCTGGGGATTATGAAAGCGTCAATTTTTTTGACTTTCATAAGGTTTCTGAGTTTTGCGATTTTTTCGTTTACTGTCATATTCGTTACCCCTTTCTTAAATTAAGCTACATTATTTCATCTATAATTATACTACCCGGTTCATCACATATACCTTTCTGCAATTTGGGCCAGGGGGCTCCGTTCCACCTTGTTAAGGGTCACATGGCCGGTGATTTGGAATGGCTTCATTTTCTCTATAGTGTATACAAGCCCATTGGAGCGGGCATCCACTAACACGTTATCTATCTGGCTGTCTGTCGGATCACCAAGGAAAATGAATTTGGCTCCAAAGCCCGCACGAGTCAGCATCAATTTGGCAAGGTGGGGGGTGATCTCCTGAGCTTCGTCAACTACGACAAGGGCATCGGAGAGAGTTCTGCCTCGCATAAAAGTAAAGGTCTTGGTTTCTATGATCCCATGCTGCCTATAATCCTCAATAAAAGAGTCTACTGTAAAGGTAGGCTTGGCCTGACTGTCAAGCTTTCCCATCTTTTCCTTACGCCTGTACCTGTTTCCAAAAAGGTTATCTACAGCATCATAAAAAGAGCCCATCCAGGGTTTGAGCTTTTCCTGCTCTGTTCCCGGAAGAAAGCCTATATCGCCCCCTGCAGGGACTACAGGCTTTACAAATACAATCTTTCTGTACACCTCTTCCTCAATGACCTTTTGCAGTGCTACAGCAGTGGAGAGTATCGTTTTGCCGGAGCCTGCACCACCTGCCAGAGTAACAAAATGTATGTTGCTGTCCATAAGCAGCTCAAAGGCCATCTTTTGCTCCCTGTTGATAGGAACAAGGCCCCAGGCATTGCTGTTTGAATATTTCAGTGGAACGATCCTTTCACCGTCAAAAATAGTGAGAACCTCATGGCCTGATGTATCACTGCTCCTGATATGAATAAATTCGTTGGGATAAATAGTCTGATCAAGCAGTTCCGGCAGCAGCAGCCCATCCTTAAAAACCTTTTCAATGTCCTTTGAAGGGAGAATCAAGTCTGTGTAACCGGTATATATGGACTCAACGGTCACTTTATCAGTCTCATAATCCTGTACGACAATTCCAAGGCTGTCTCCCTTTATTGCCATATAGACGTCCTTTGTGACAAGTATGGTTGGCTGTTCAACATTTGCTTTTTGATAATTCTTCGTAAGAGCGAGAATTTTGTTATCGGTTTTGGAAATGTCCAACCCATCGGGAAGTTCTATTGTGTCCAGGTGATCTAATTCGATCTTGAGTGTGCCCCCCCCGGGCAAATTTACCCCTTCACTCAGACTGCCATATTCCCGAAGCTTGTTTATTTCCCTTGCGGCACTCCTTGCATGAAGGCCTATCATTCCCTCTCTTTTCTTTAGACCGTCCAGCTCTTCAACGACCATTATTGGGATTATTACATTGTTATCCTGGAAATTGCTGAGACAATAGGGATCGTGTACCAGTACATTTGTGTCGAGTATAAAGTTCTTAACCATGTGATTACCTCCATATCGGATATATAAGCACCGTAGTATATGCTTGGTGCCGGGGGTAAAGATGCGTTGGTTTTTGATCATAGTATTAATTCTGCTGCAGACACATCAAATCCTGCATAAAGGTGCAAAATTTACAAAGAAATCGCATTGTATATATTTTGCGTCTGAAGGCTATAGAGAATACGCTGCTGAGCTTATATATGGATTAGAAAAAATATTGCATTTGCCCTCTTTCAAAATAATTGTGAAAAGTTGAAATTTTTATATTGATAATGGTTCCCATTATCAATATAATATAGGTAGGTGGTTACAGATTATAATTTGCTGCAAAGCAGCAAGCATACAAATGACATTTTATGAAAGAGGGTGTGCAAATGAATAATAATTTAGTACTTTTAGCCTTTGGACTTACAATGATTGCAGGGATATCCACCGGAATAGGGGGCCTTATTGCATTTTTTTCTAAAAGGACAAATCCAAGGCTGATTTCCGGGATTTTAGGATTTTCTGCAGGGGTCATGATATATGTATCCTTTGTTGACATTTTGCCCCAAGCCGTTCAAATATTATCGGGATATATGGGGAAAAAGGCCGGCGGCTGGGCAGCCACAGCTTCATTTTTCGGAGGTATACTACTTATTGCTGTAATAGACAAGCTTATACCTTCACCGGAAAATCCTCATGAGGCTAAGAGGGTGGAGGAAATGGAAAAAGGTTCATGCAATATTAAGGGGAACGGCAGCCTTATGAAAATGGGAGTGCTTACAGCTGTAGCTATCGGTATTCACAACTTTCCCGAAGGAATAGCAACCTTTGTTTCGACCTTGAGAGATCCTAACCTGGGTGTTGCAATCACTGTTGCATTGGCGATACACAATATCCCGGAGGGCATTGCAGTGTCTGTACCCATATTCTGTGCTACAGGGGACAGAAAGAAAGCGCTTCTTTATTCTTTTTTATCGGGACTATCGGAGCCTATTGGAGCATTGCTGGGATATATGTTTCTTTTGCCTATAATGAGTGACCTGGTATTTGGAATAATGTTTGCTCTTGTGGCCGGCATAATGGTTTTTATATCTTTGGACGAGCTGCTTCCGACTGCCATAGAATACGATGAGCCGCATATTGCGACCTATGGGCTTATTGCCGGAATGGCTGTAATGGGGATCAGCATATTGCTTTTTGTGTAATGCTGATTATGATCGATGTTATCCTTGATTCATAGAATACGCCAAAGGTTGTATGTCATTTTTATTAGCGGTTACCGGCGTATTCTATATGGTAAAAAATGTTGGGCAATTAAACTTGCAGTTTTCCGTTAATAAGGCTGTTCCAAAATTTACGATTGACAAAGCGTTGATTTTTTTATAATATCTTAATGTAGGCCAATTGCGCACCACAGTTTTTTTAACATTCGCCGGTTGGCCATAATTTTTATTCAAATGTTTCCGTAGCTCAGTAGGATAGAGCGTTCGCCTCCTAAGCGAAAGGCCGTGGGTTCGATTCCCGCCGGGAACACCATATTGATAATTGGGGGACAAGGTGCAGTAACCTTGCCCCGTTTTTTTGCTTAATTAAAGTATCAGTGAAGGCAGTGCAATTGCCGACGCAGATCAAGCCTGGCAGGATATCCGGACTACAGAAAAAAGGAGCGGTTCGGCGGAAAAAAATGCCGTGAAAGCGTAGACCATTGGGGATTGACAAGGGATTGCCCTAAGTGATAATATATCAGAGTAAACTGCAGAGCACCATGCTAATGCGAGGCCAATTCCAAAATACACAGATTAATAATGTGATGCGGGGATGGAAATGGAAGAAATTTTTATGAAAAAGGCTTTGGAAGAAGCGCAAAAGGCTTTTGATGAAGACGAGGTCCCCGTTGGCGCCGTTATTGTTAAGAATGGCGAAATAATGGCCTCAGCCCATAACAGCAGGGAGTCCAATAAAGATGCGACAGCCCATGCAGAGATGCTTGCCATAAGGGAAGCCTGTGAAGTAAATGGGGGCTGGCGGCTTTTGGACTGCGATATGTATGTGACTCTGGAGCCTTGCGCCATGTGCAGCGGTGCAATATTGCAGGCAAGAATAGAGAGGCTTTATATAGGGACAATGGACCCGAAGGGCGGCGCAGCAGGATCGGTACTGGATCTGTTTGAGGATTATAATTTTAATCATAAAACCCAGGTTACAAAAGGCATTTTAGAAAACGAATGCAGTCAGATATTAAAAAAATATTTTAAAATGAAACGTTAATTACGGAGGGGTATCGAAGTGGTCATAA
>CAYURW010000076.1:0-198 GCA_964447145.1 uncultured Clostridiaceae bacterium | reverse complement strand
TTTTTCTTTTTTCACGCAAGAAACGATTGACCGGAGGGCACTTTCGTGCTATGATAATCGCGCCGGTTTTTCCGGCGCGGGCAACAAAATCGGGAAGCGTATCGAAGTGGTCATAACGGGCCTGACTCGAAATCCACTCGGTCAGTTGCTTTGAAAATGCGGGAAACCCTTGAGTTTCCGTGGGTTTGCGGGATTTTG
>CAYURW010000075.1:0-13044 GCA_964447145.1 uncultured Clostridiaceae bacterium | reverse complement strand
GAAATTAAAATCGTTTACACAATGAGAAAATAGGAAAGAGGGGATCTAAAAATGTTATTCAAGAAGGTCAATAAACAAGTTATCTCGGTTATATTGGCAGTAGTTCTTATTTTTGCACTTACAGGGTGCGGCAGCACAAGCAGTAATCAGGAGGATGCGCCCTCAACCCCGGTAGCAACAGTTAAAGAGCCTATAAAAATTGGAATGGTTCAACCGCTTTCTGGAAGTGCCGCCTTTGATGGACAGCAACTGGTCCAAGGTGCTAAATTATATATTGAAGAGCTTAACAAAGCCGGTGGTATATTAGGCGGACACCCGGTAGAATTGGTTATAGAGGACACAGCTACAGAACCTTCACAAGGCGTAGCTGCTGCAGAAAAACTTGTAAGCAAGGGTGATATAATTGCCATCCTTGGTGCTTTCAATAGTTCAGTAACAGGTGCTGTTGCCCCAGTTACCGAAAAAGCGGGCATTCCTCTTGTGGCAGCGATTCCGACCTCACCCAACCTAACTGAACAGGGGCATAAATTCTTTTTCAGAATGACTGGGACATCTCAGCTGTTTGCGGATGCTTTTGCAGAAAAAGTTCTAAATGACTTTAATGCAAAAAGGATTGCGTTTATATATGAAAATGGCGATTTCGGAAGAAATTCCACAAAGGCATTCAAGGAAGCTATTGTGGCATTAGGCGGAACAGCTTTGACAGAACAAATAATAAATGAAGGGGACCAGGATATCTATACCCAGATGACAGCAATAAAAGATACGAAACCTGATGCTATTTATGCATGTGCCAATACAGCAAATGCTGCTAGGATAACTAATACTGCTAGTGAGTTAGGACTCACGCCGAATGTGAAAATTTTTGGAGAAGGAGTTTGGGCATCACAAAAGTATTTGGAACTGACCGGGAAGAACTCCGAGGGTGTATATACTGTGGTTGAATATATTGATTGTATCGAATCCGAACTTAACAAAAAATTTGTTGAAGCATATAAGGCAAAATATAATGTATTGCCAGAAAAAACAGGAGCCGGCGGATACAGGATAGCGCAGGCCCTTACCAGTGCCATTGAAAATGCAGGTAGCGTAGACGGGAAGGTAATAGCTGACACATTCAGGCAGATGACATTTGAGACCGCAACAGGGACATACAAATTTGATGAGAAGGGCCAAGCCCATGGCTTTGATATGTATCTTGCCCAGATTAAAGATGGAAAACCGATAATAGCGGCGGTAGCTAAGGTAAAATAACTGCTTGGAAGAATTGTTTTAAGAATGAATTTTGGTATTTACATTGAGCGGATGCGGCCTTAAAGCTTAAATAGATTTTGCGCTAATGTTTTTCTTGATTCATAGAATACGTCATAGGTTGCATGTCATTTGTTATTAGCTGTTTGTAGGCGTATTTTACATAGGATAGATCATAGAAGAGTATATAGATTCGCCCGTCCCCAATGTAAATACCGAATTAAAAATGGGTTACAGGAAACTTTACGAAGGAGTGGTGATCTTGAAAACTATTATTAAAAATGGTTACGTTGTTACAGTAAATGAGAATAGAGATGTTTTCCCAGATGGTTATATAATAATAGAAAACGACAAGATTGTGGATGTTGGCGAGGGAAAGAATCTAAGCTCAGAAATACTGTCCACTGCAGATAAAACTATAGATGCGAAGAATATGCTCGTTACTCCCGGCCTGATAAATATGCATCAACATCACTGGTATAACCTATTTAAAGGTGTTGGAGATGGTCTTCTGCTGGAAGATTGGCTGGATAGAGTACTGTTTCCTTTAGGTAAGGTAATGACAGATCAGGATATGAAGTTGTCCGGCTATCTTGCATGTTTAGAGATGCTTGAGACAGGCACAACTTGCTGTTTTGATCATATGACAACCGAAACTACAGAAAACACAATTAAATCCATTGCAGAATCAGCAATGGATGTTGGCATGCGTTGGGTTATAGGTAAAGAAATGCGCCATACCCCTGAAAAACCTATGGTAGAACGCTATCCTATTACAAACCGCCATCCAAGAAGTATTAGCGAGGAAATTGATTTTTGCAGAGGAATTGTCGAAAAATGGGACGGCGCAGGTAACGGTCTAATAAGGATGGCATTAGTGCTTGAGACAGGCAGTAATTGGTTGCTGCGCAATGCAACTTCTGTGGATTTGATTTATGCGGCTATAGATTTAGCTAGGAAATTAAACGTGAAAATCAGCAACCATATGGCTGCCGGCACAATATGGAGATCAATAAGAGAAGGTATAGAACTTCTTGGATATAATGACTTGGAGTATTTGAATAAGATGGGAGTGCTAGGCCCTCACTTTATACTGATACATTGTCTGTGGTTAATGGAACGTGAGATTCAAATGATTGCAGAAAGCGGCGCTAATGCCGTTACATGCCCGATCAGCAATGCCTACAGCTCAGATGGAATTGCACCTGATGCCCGGATGTTGGATGCGGGTGTGAATCTTGCTATAGGCAGCGACGGGCCTATGGTTAACAATTCAGTTGATATGATCGAACAGATGAAATTCGTATCATTGCTGCATAACCTTTTGAACTTTGATGCATCCTTGGTGCCCCCGGAAAAGGTTTTAGAGATGACAACCATTAATGCTGCAAAAGCCTTGGGAATGGAAAAGGAAATTGGTTCATTAGAGAAAGGGAAGAAGGCGGACATTTCAATATTTGACCTGAGGAAGGCCCATATATCAGTTCATCACAGACCTATTTCCGCTCTTATATATGCCGGGCATGGAACAGATGTTCATACAGTTTTAGTAAACGGTAAAATAGTAGTAGAAAACGGGTGCATAAAGACCTTCCCTAATGAAAGTGAACTGCTTGAGGAGGCTAATGCACGCGGCATGGAACTTATCAATATGGCCGGAATCACAGACCTTGTCAACCGTCCGTGGCCTACAGGAACAAAGCTGAATCCATTTCATAGATTAATCGGGGATCGTATGCATTTACTTTAAAGCACTGGCGGAGGCGGCTGGACTTGAATTCATTAGTGGCTGCCTCTTCGCCTGTTTTTATCGTGCCAATATCGCATGATAAACTATATATAAATACCTTACGGAGGAAACAAAACTATGGAAATTAAAAAATGGGAAGACGGACATCTGTTTGAATCAAATGGAGGGCACATGAGATGGGTTTTTTGGCCTGGTAACGGATATAACAATCTTACGCTGCACTATAGCATATTATATCCGGGGGAATCATTCAATCTGCATGATCACATTTATTCTGAAGATGTTATTTCAATAGTACAAGGTAAAGGGAAGGCCTTAACCGCTGAAGGGGAACTTGATATCGAGGCTGGAATGTCCCTATACGCAAGGGTAGGGGAATTGCACGGTTTTAGGAACACCGGTGATATACCGATGATATCAATAGGTTCTCAGTCTCCTGCTGACTTAAACCTTTATAAATTGGGTGGTTTTGGGTTTGTAAGAATAGGAAAAGAATAGGATTGACATAGATTGACATGTTTCTGGGAAAATATTACTATATAAATAAATAGAATTGTTTCGTATAAAATTATTTTCATATATAATCTTAGGTATTATGCTATTATAAGTGTTCTAAACGGAGATTATGATATCACATAAGAGGCATTTATAAATTAGCATAGCCTTTATTTTAGGTGATAAAATGAATGTTACAATTGAAGAAATTATGGATCTGCCGGCATTTAAAGAAGCCAAGGTAGTGGGCGGGAGCGCAGGCACAAATAGAGAAATCAGCAGTGTCACTGTAGCAGAGGTCCCTGATGCGGCAGATTGGTTAAAAGGCGGGGAGTTAGTAGTTACAACCGGATACTTTATCAAGGATAATGGGGAATATCAGAAAAAATGGATGACAGAGCTTATAAATGGTGGGGCCTCAGCCCTTGCAATTAAGCCGGACAGATTTCTAGGGAAAACCCCCAAGCAGATGATTGAGGTGGCAAATGAGAATTCTTTTTGTCTTATTGAACTTCCCCTGAACACAACGTGGCCCGTCGTACTAGAAAGTGTAATGAGCAAAATTAACGATAATCAGAATAAAATAATAAAGCGTACTGAAGAAATACACAATAAGCTTACAGAAATTGTATTGCGAGGTAATGGATTATCTTTTATAGCAAAAGTAATGGCGCAGCTTGTAAACAATATAATTATTGTCGAGGATTCAAGTCTGGGCAACTTAGCAGTAAGCTGTCCTGAAAACAATGGAGACCCCTTTGATGATTTTATAAGTTATAGACTATCAAAAGAGTACAAGAACAAGTTTAAGGATACGGAATACTGCAAAGATATACTCAAAAATGCCAGAAAAGAAACTTTTATGTTAAAAATGGCTGAGTTTAATGACAGCTATAAGGATTTATCCCAAATAACAATCCCAATAGTGGCTGATAGGATAGTATACGGATTTATAACCCTTGTTGAATTTTTTAAAAAGGCCAACCAGATTGATATGGTTGCTTTAGAGCACGGGGCTACAACAATTGCGCTGGAGATGATGAAGGAAAAGATTGCATTCGAGACTGAAAAACGGCTTAAGAGAGATTTTTTTGATGATCTGCTCCAAGGGAAAATCAATAATTATAACACAGAAACTAATAAATACAAATTTAATGGCTTTGATATCGCAGGCCCATCAACTGCTATAATTATTGATATCAATGGTATAGATATTAGCCAGAATAATAGCCGTGTATTTTATAGGACTTCAAGCAACAGGATTTCAGACATTATTGAAAACTACATAAAGGACAGCGACCCCAATGCATTTATTAATGATGAAAATAGCAGATATGCGATACTGTATCATTTCCCTGCAAATAAGGAAAAAGATGAAGCTATAGCCGAGATAAAGAAGCTGTGCAACAAGATAGGGAATAAAATAGCACATGAATACCCCAAAGTGCAGTACAATTTCGGTATAGGAAATATATATTATCAGTTATCGAGTTTAAAAAAGAGCTATGCAGAGGCAAAAAAAGCATTGGAGATAGGCCAGATTTTCATAGGTTCTAATCAAACGTTTTTATATAGCGAGTTAGGCATTTTTAGATTGTTTTTTATGATGGACAGAAAGGAAATTATTGATTTTTCCAGAGATTCTCTTGGAAGCCTTATTGATTATGATAAAAATAATGGCGATGACCTATGTGGGTTGTTAGAAGTATTTCTGTTAAACAACGGTAATATAGCCCAAACTTCAAAAAGTCGGTTTATTCATCCAAATACACTCTCATATCGATTAAAAAAAATTGGTACTTTACTTGGAAAGGATTTAAATGATTCAAAAACTAGGTTTAATCTATATTTTGCTTTAATGATTAAGAAATTGTTTATAGATAAATAATAGGCGATCAAATATATAATAAAAGAAAAGCAAACCTAAAGGCAGCCACTTAAATTATTACTAGACAACAACTGTAATGTCCTTAAGGTTTGCCATTTTTTAGTAAAATTAGTAGAATCTATCATAAGCAACTAATTCAAGCGCCTATCAGGTAATTCTTTAGCATAAAATACTTTTTTTTTGAAACGCTCCTGTAACAAAACAAGTTTACATAAATGGTATAATTGCCATGAGGAGCGTGGTGGAATGGGTAAAAGAAATGCGAAGTACATGTTTATATTTACAGCTTTGATATTTATATTCGGCATTTATCTGCCTGTGTTTTCTGCTGCAGATACGGACATGCATTATGATGCGCCTTTAATGGACAAGCAGACTGCAAAAAATGAACTTTTATTTTTTGAAGACAATTCCTATAACTTTAAAGACATAGCCGGGCATTGGTCCAGGGATGAAGTGCTGGAACTAAGCTATATGGATATAATCAAAGGCTATGATGACGGAACGATACAGCCGGAAAGAAGCATATCCAGGGAAGAGTATGTTGCTATGCTTGTCAGGGCAATAGGCTATCCTACAGATGAGAAATTCGTTAAAACGTATGAAGATGTTACGGACAAGCATTGGAGCCATAAGTACATTGCAGCAGCAAAAGAACATGGATTGCTTTCCATATTCAGCGGCTATTATTTTTATCCTTACAGGGACATAACAAGAGAAGAAATGGCGGTCATTACGTCAAAAGCGGTCCGAAATGCCGTTATTACGGGGCAAAAGCTTAAATTCAAAGACATACCCCAATATTACAGGTATGAAGAAAGCATCGACAGAGTAACGGCATTGGGCATAATAACGGGGCTTCCCGACGGGAGATTTGATCCAAAGGGTAAGGCTACAAGGTCTCAAGCTGCCGCTGTGATAGGCAGGGTGCTGAAAACCAGGGATGAATCAAAGGAGACAGAAGATAACGCTTTGATATCCTATGCAGCTGATTACGAAAAAAGCGTTCTAAGCTCTTTAAGCGGAAACGATTTAGATCTCAGCAGGCCTATGGCACTCTCTGCCGGTAAAGAAGCCGGACTTAATATAAAAAGATCGGATCAGCTCAATATACTGTATTCAAAAGGGCTTGTTACGAAAAAACACATGGACAAGGGCAGCTATTCCGTCTCCGGCAAGTCTGGATATTTGGCCGGCATTGAAGCCTCTTATGAGCTGGTGCTGGATACCGGTGAGAAATATACAGTCAGGAAAACGATTTACCTGAAGAATAGGGGGGATCGTTGGGTGGTATACAATAATATCCCGGAATTTGGCGGCGGTTTTGATCAAGGGAAGAAAATAAACCTTACATGGCACTATATTGGGGGCAGTACCCCTGACATGTCAAAGGTGAAGAAAATAAGCGGCCTTAATGTTATTTCTCCAACCTGGTTTACCCTGGTAAATGAAAAGGGGGATCTGGAGGACAGAGGCAGCATAAGCTATGTTAACTGGGCCCATAAGAATGGGTATGAGGTCTGGGCTCTTGCAGACAATCAGTTTAATTCCGATTTGACTAACAAGCTGCTTTCCAATGCAGGGGCAAGAGCTAAGTTCATAAAAAACCTAATTGGCTGTGCAAAGAAATATGGCCTTGATGGGATTAATATCGATTTTGAAAACATGTATACAAAGGATAAAAACGCATTCACACAATTTATAAAAGAACTCTCAAAGCAGACCAAGGCTAACAACCTGATACTTTCGGCGGATGTGAGCATAATTGCCGTAAATTCCAATTGGTCCGAAAGCTTCGACAGGGCGGCACTTTCAAAGACCGTGGACTATATGGCTTTAATGACCTACGATCAGCATTGGGGAGGAAGCCCTGTCAGCGGTTCTGTGGCACAGCTCTCCTGGGTGGAGCAAAGCCTGAACAGAGTGCTTGCAGAGGTTCCTAAGGAGAAGCTGCTCCTGGGAGTCCCCTTCTATACGAGGCTTTGGAAGGAGGAGTATATAAAGGGTGCCAGCAAGCCGGTCGTAACCTCCAAAGCAATTTCTATGAGTGAAGCGGAGAGCACAATAATCGAAAATAAGGCTGAGAAAACATGGGATGCAGTAAGCGGGCAATATTATGCCACCTATAAAAAAGGGAATGCTACCTATAAGATATGGCTGGAGGACGAAAAGTCAATAAGTCTCAAGGCCGAACTGGTAAATAAATACGGCCTTGCAGGGATAGCATCCTGGAAGTATGGATTGGAAAAGGCTGTAGTATGGGATGCAATTGCAGGAGCAATTATTGACTAATGGCTGGCAGGCCATAATAAGCAGCAGGCAGACTTGAACTGTCAGGTGATACAATCAAATATTCAGTAAATATAAGAAGGCCCGGAGTCCGTCACCTCCGAGCCTTTTTGTTATTCCTTTACATAATCCGATTTATGGATATGGCTGCCGATGTATTTCCACAATACATTTATCGTTAATACTTGTATAGGCAGCATGATAGCACTCTTTGAAATCCTTGGTATCAGGAGTGCGGCAGCAGCTTTTCCCGTGGTCATGTACACCCAAAGTGTAGTCAGCCCGAGATCCACAAAAATAGTAATCAAGAGTACACTTTTTATTATGTTGGATAATGTAACCGGTTTTTTCTTTTTGTGAAGAAATAATCCGTATATAGCACCGGTCAAAAATGCACTTAACGTAAATCCGGGGAAATAAGGATACTTGGGAAGAATCAGCATACCCAGGATATCGGCAATAGCTGCAGTCAGTCCGCCTATGACCGGACCGAACATTATCCCTGAAAAAGCAACGGGTATGAACCCGAAGCCTATCCTGATTATTGGGGTCTGTAAAGCCAGAAAACGGGTAAAAATAATTTCCATTGATATGAGCAATCCGACAAAAGCAATTGTCTTTGTATTACTCATACAATCACCTCCTCTCAATAAATGGCAAATAGACCACTTAAGAGAGACGGCTCTTAAAGTGGCAGCGGAATGCAGCACACATACCGCAAGCCCGCAAGGCTTTTCGTCTGGCGTCAACTTCCCGTACAACCAACACTTTACGCATGTATGCCTACTCTACCAAATATTCTTTTAACAAAATTGTACATTATATTACTGATAAAGACAAGAGAAACATGTCTTATGTTATGGGTGAAGATAAGAATAATGTGTTTTACATTATAGATAAAGATAAAAAAATATGCCTTCGGTCAATGTTACAAACATCTTAAATATATGTTACAAAACGTCGCACCGGTTCATTTTGCATGAATTATTTCATATTTAATTATTAGGCAGCAAATTTACATTGAATCAGGAGGTACTAATAATGTTCAAGGAATCTGTATCTATACTTACCCTTATTGTGTTTGTGCTGAGTACGCTAATGCCGGCACAGCTTTTTGCCGGAGGCGATATTTGCTATGAAGGGCGTATTTGCAGGGATTTGGGAATACTTAAAGGGGAAACGGGGATCGTGGACGGGGATTATCTTAGGACACGCCCGAGCAGGCTGCAGTCTGCAATTATGTTTTTGAGGCTCAAGGGACTGGAACAAGAGGCATTATATTATACCGGAGGCAACAATTTCAAAGATTCAGGGACGGTCAAATGGGAGGAGGGCAGAAATGTACTGAGTTACTTAAAGGACAACCCGAACCTCGGATGGATCGGCGACGGAGCTAACTTTATGCCTTACAACCTTATCGATTCGAGGGAATACTATAAAGTGCTATTGGAAAGCTTGGGGTATAAACAGAAAATCGATGGCGCAGGGGATTTTTCCTGGGACTCTGCCCTCGAATTTGCAAAGGGGAAAGGTCTGTACAAAGAAGCATATACAAAGGCCTTTACTGTAGAAAGCCTCGCCGTTGCTACGGTTGAGGCATTGAAGGCCAAAATGAAGAATTCCGGCAAGAGTCTCATAGAGCATCTGGTCGATATAGGAGAAATTGACAAAAGAGAGGCAGTATCTGCCGGATTAATTTCTGATGCCCTGGAGGCGGAAATAAAAACAGTGAAAGCCATCTCAAACAGCAAAGTAGAGATAGTATTTGAAGAACCTGTGGATGGTTCTGACGCTGCGGAGGAGAGCCTGTATGAAATCAAGGCCTTGGAGATAAAAGGGGTGACCATAAAAAACGAAACCTCAGTAATAGTTGATACCTCAGCAATGAAAGAAAACACAAATTATACATTGGTTTTTAATTATAAAAGCTACAGCTTTGAAGGGTTGAAAAAAGATAACAATGGACCGAAGCTTGTTGGGGTTGAGTGCAAGGACACTGATTTGACTGAGCTTTCCTTTGACAGGGTTCTTGATAATGAAACGGCCCAAAATGCAGATACTTATTCAATATCCGGAGTAGAAATAGAATCAGCCGGGCTTGACTGCACCAATACAAAGGTAAGGCTTGTAACGGACGGTATCAAGGCCGGGCACTCCTATGAATTGAAAATACACAATATTAAGAATGGAGATGGAGTAAAAACAAAGCTTATCACAAAAAGATTTACCGGAAGAAGGGACACAACCCCGCCAAAGCTGGAAAAGCTGACAGTTCTGAATAATATCAGGCTTCTTCTTGAATTTTCCGACAACAATGGATTGGATAAGTCCACGGCCCAGGATGAAAACAATTACAGTATAAACCAAAGCGGCAGGGCATTAGAAATAGAGGCAGCGGTAGTAAAGGACCGGGATAATGACGGCTTGTGGGATTCTGTTGAACTAATCACCGAAGGGCAGGAATCAGGCAAGACGTATATCCTGTTAATTAAAAATATTACAGATGGTTCAGTTCTTGGAAACAAAATTTCCAGGGACATAAAAAGAGAATTCAGGGGGAAGGCCATAGACAGGGCAGCCCCGACAATTGCCCGGAATCCCCAGGCAGTTACAAACACTATGGTTGAAATAGAATTCAAGGATGCCAATGCCCTTGATATACAATCCGCATGTGATATCAGCAATTACGATATTGATGGGGGGCTCGAAATCCTGGACATAAGAATTAAGAATCCCGATGACCTGTACTCGGTCAAAGGCAGAACGGTGCTTTTAATTACCGATGAAATGGAAAAATCAGAATCGTACACCATTGCAATAAGCGGCATAGCTGATGAATTTGGAAATGAAATGGGGGCTTCCGGAGGATCTGGGAATAAAAAATACAAATTCAGGGGGCCGGCTGCCGACAGGACGCCTCCTTATGTAACCTCTGCTGCATGCTTAGACGGCAAGACAATAGAGATAATATTTGACAATGCACTGGATGCGGGGTCGGCAGAAAAAACAATCAACTACAGGGTGGACGGACTGGCGCTGGTTACAAAAGCAGTGCTGCAGGAGGATGACAGGACAGTAAGGCTGACAGTGAGCTCACTGTCGTCAGGTAAAAGCCATACCCTGTTGTTAAATAACATCAGGGATTTATCAGGGAATGCCCTTTCCGATGTAAAAGTGAGTGTTTATTATAAGGGCAGTTCCAGCAATGACCCGCCGGAGATCGCATATATTGAGGCCATTAATGAAGAAGAGATTTGGATACATTTTGAAAGGGAGGTCTATGGGAAAAACGCAAAGCTGAATACATCGGGGCTCAGCTTTGAGCAGGTTGGGAATATCCTTGAGGACGGGACCGTTGTCGTTATGAAAGCATCAAAGCCAATGAAAAATGAAGAATATGAGGTAATAAAGCTGACGGGGATATGGGATCTGAGAGATAATTCTTATGAGACCGGGAGAAACCTGAACTTCTATGGCAATGACGCAAGGAATGATCCTCCTGAGGTAGAATACTGGGAACAGACAGATGTCAGAAGATTCCGGGTGATATTTACGGAGCCTGTATTACTGAAGGGAAATGGGGTATCAGGGATCAGGAATCCCGGTGTTATTGACCTTGATTGGAAAGCAGTGCTTAACCCCGATGATGGGGAAACCACTGAAGCCTATAGCACCGTAGAATATGTTGCTTCCCGGAACATACCCGCAGACAAGGAATTCAAATTCAATTTTACAGCCATGGTATCTGACTATATGGGCTTTGGCGTGCATGATGAGGGAGACTATAACGGGGATTCAGGCAGCACAATACTGGAGTCCTTTATGGAGGATGATGAAAGACCGTATATTGAATATGCCGAAGCCATTACCCGAAACAAGGTTCAGATATTGTTCAGCGAAGCCATGGGGCTCCCGGGAAGCTATAAGATAACTTATTATGATGAAAGAAACAAATCAAGGACAATCGCTGTCAATATGGTGGAAATAGACACAAAGGACAAGGACAGAGTAAACATATTTACAAATGATCAAATGAGCGATGAATATATTTATACTCTAAAACCCCAGTCAGCAGCTGCAGATATTGCAGGGAACAAGCTGGATATCAGGGATTTGGAAATTGATTTTGAAGGCTCCAATATAATGAGCAGCGATTATATACAAAGTGTAGAAATATTGGATGCCTACACCTTGAGAGTGAGTAAAAGCAGCAGGATATACAAGGTCAATTCCCTTTATGAGCTGGGGGATGACAGCGAAAAAACAGTAGAAGACATAAGAGATGGCGATTCGATCCGGATCAGTGAGAGCACTCATATATTGGCCGCAAAAAAGCCGCTTCTCAGGAACATAAGGTACAAGATTGTTGTTGACGGTATGGAATATAAGTTTTATGGAGGGGTGACGGAAGGGGGTCTTGAGCTTAAGATCCCGGAACTTACGGTGGCCTATGACAATATGGATCCCGAAAGGCACTGGATAGAAATGAACGGTAAAACACTTGATTTTGACAGGGCAAAGGGCTGCTTTGCTGTGGACAGAAATTCAATAAGAAACGGGGATACTGTGTATATATATGTCAGAACGAAGTCAAGGGACTCCATTTTATACGGAATAAGATCAAAAATTCAGGGAATGACTGAGGCATCTTCTTCAAAGGAGATAATGCATTATACCTTTCCCGGGAACGATTTTGAAAGTAAAGTAAAAATCGATAATGAAGCCGGAATCATAAATGTAGCTGTACCCTATGGAACAGATCTGTCCGCAATAAAGGCATTGTTCAAATGCTCGCCCGGGGCTTCAGTCATGATTGCGAATAAAGTACAGAAAAGCGGGGAGACAGAAAACGATTTTTCTGAGGATGTAATTTATACCGTTGTTGCAGAGAATGGTTCAAAGACACGGTATACAGTTAAAGTCAATATCGAGGCAAGCAAATATAAAAAAGAGATTAAGGAGTTTTCCTTTAGGGGGCTGGACCCTGCGGTAACAGGGGAAATAAACCTTGACAGCAACGAGATATTTTTAATGGTGCCCTTCGGTACAGACTTAAAAACACTGGTGCCGTTTATCAGCTTATCAGAGAACAGCGCAACAGAACCAAAATCAGGGGAGATCAGGGATTTCAGCAGTCCTGCAGAATATAAGGTCGTAGCGCCCGACGGGTCTTCACGGCTTTATAAAATAACTGTCATGACAGCAATAAATAATGAAAAACAAATAAAAGAATTCGGATTTGCCATACCCAAAGTACCGGGTATAATTGACGAGCCTGCCAAAAATATCAATATAACAGTTCCTTTCGGCACTGATGTTACAAGGCTGGCAGCGGTGTTCAAAAGCTCCGGGAAAAGCACTGTCATGGTAG
>CAYURW010000074.1:12249-13143 GCA_964447145.1 uncultured Clostridiaceae bacterium | reverse complement strand
TTCACCGTAGTTTATTGCTCCGCCTTCCGCCAGGCTTAATTCCTCGCAGTGATCAATTATAATTAAATCATGGGCCTTTGCAGCAAGAAGGGCCTCTCTCATAAGAGCCGCACTCATCACAGGTCTGCCGTCATCGGAAAATGCTATTGCCCCCATTTCGCTCAGATGTTTCATTGACGTAAGCTCCGTACTCTTCTGTCCCATAGATACGGCTGCAATAGGATATACGGAAATTACCGCATCCTTTTTAATAATGTCCAGCAATCTCAACAAAGAATCCGGGTTGTCTATGACCGGATTCGTATTGGGCATGCAGCATATTGAGGTGAACCCTCCTTTTGCGGCAGCTCTGGAACCTGAATATACTGTCTCCTTATGTTCAAAGCCGGGTTCCCTAAGATGTGCATGCATATCTACAAATCCAGGCATAGCACAAAGCCCCTCCGCATTTATTACCCTTTCGGCCTTCAACTCAAGGTACGGTGCAATTTTCTTTATGCTTCCATCCTCAATGTATATATCATTGATGCCTATGTATGTATTTTTCGGGTCAACAATGCTGCAGTTTTTAATAAGAAGTCCCATTTATGCATCTAACCTCCCAACGACAAAAACCTAAAAAAACATGCCGCAGAAACTGCAATTTTGATACTATTCTCCCAGCAGAACCCCATCCTTGCCATCAACTTCACTGACGTTAACTATTATCATTTCGCTTCTTGATGTAGGAACGTTCTTTCCTACATAGTCAGCCCTTATCGGAAGCTCTCTGTGCCCTCTGTCAACAAGCACTGCCAGTTGTATGCTTAGGGGCCGCCCAATATCAATTATGGCATCCATTGCTGCTCTTACGGTCCTTCCGGTATAAAGCACATCGTCAACGAGTATTACTTT
>CAYURW010000074.1:0-12239 GCA_964447145.1 uncultured Clostridiaceae bacterium | reverse complement strand
GCAGTACCAAAGCCTATATTGTCGGGAAATCCTCTAAAGGTATTTTTTGTATCCCTGATATCATCCCTATAGTTGGTTATATCCAAGGATCCCACAGTCAGCTCGCATTGTTCAATGCTCATTATTTTGTCCCGGAGCCTCCCTGCCAAAGTGACTCCCCTGGTCTTTATCCCAAGCAGTATCACATCATCGACGCCCTTATTTTTTTCTATAATTTCATGGGCTATTCTGGTGAGCACCCTATCCAGTGCTTTTTCATCCATTATTTCAGTCTTTATTCTCATTGTTATCCCTCCGGATACTATTAATAGGGAATTGGCGGCTTGCCGCATTTGCCGCCCATGCGCATTATCCTTCGGAAATTCTGGCGCGGGCACTTAAATCAATATTTTTTCTTGTATAGGAAAGTATAACTTTCCTATACAAGAAAAAATAATCTGCAGCAAGGCAGATTAGGGTTCTTTAATATAACACCTTCCATGCCTCGCGGGACAAGCTTAAAGGCTGTTTTTTTGATTTTATCATAGCATTCCGTATTTGTCTATAGGCTTTTATTCCTCAATATCTCCAGAACTTTTTTGAAATAACCGGGAAGCGGAGCCTCAAATTCAACGTACCCGCCTTTTGACGGATGAATGAATCCAAGCACCCGGGCATGGAGCAGCTGTCCCTTTACATCAAATTTCTGCTTCTTATATCCATAAGCCGGGTCCCCTGCAATAGGATGCCCCAAAGCCGACATATGCACCCTGATCTGATGTGTTCTTCCCGTCTCCAGCACCGCTTCAATCAGGGTGCAGTTTTCAAATCTTTCAATTACCTTATAATGTGTAACCGCACTTTTGCCGTTAGTATTGACAACTGCCATCCTCTTTCTATTTTTGGGGTCCCTTCCTATCAAGGTCTCAATTTTCCCGTTGTCATCCTTTACCCGGCCTTCCACAAGAGCAATGTATTTCCTGGTAATTGTATGCTTCTTCATCTGGTCGGAAAGTGAAAGATGGGCTTTGTTGGTCTTTGCCGCAACAATGACCCCGGAGGTGTCCTTGTCTATCCTGTGTACTATTCCGGGGCGCATAACGCCATTGATCCCCGAAAGGCTGTTGCAGTCCGACAGACTGCCGCAATGCTCCAAAAGTGCATTTACGACAGTACCGGAATAATTGCCGTGGGCAGGATGTACCACCATACCCTGAGGCTTGTTTATTACTATTAAATCATCATCCTCATACAGTATATCAAGGTCAATTCTCTCCGGTTTCACCCCCAAAGGCACCGGCTCGGGAATTGAGACCTCCACTATGTCTCCACTGCGGAGCTTATATCCGGTCTTTGTATCTTTTCCGCCTACCTTGCAATGACCGGTCTCTATAAGCTTCTGCATATATGTTCTGGAAAAAACGTCAATTCTGCCGGAAAGAAAGCAATCCAGCCTCTTCCCCTCATCCTCAGGTTCAGCCGTAAATATTTTGACTTCCATATCAACACCTCCGTTTATATGGAGTGCGCATCCATATACAGACTGTCTAAATTGCTATATCCTTGTTAAACAAAAGAATGAAGCAAAGCAGTATTGCACCCGATACGATTGCGGAATCCGCCAGATTAAAAACCGGAGGGAATATTGAAAAGGAAAGATAATCAATGACATATCCCATTCTGATCCTGTCAATGAGATTTCCAATTGCCCCCCCTAATATCAGAGACAGGCATATGGTTGCAGGCATGCTTTTATTGCGCAGTCTGAAAATTACAAACATTATTAGCAATGATATTATACTTTGGGTAATTATGAAGAATAGTGTTTTGTTCTTGAATAAGCCAAAAGCTATGCCGTAATTCTCGACATAGACAAGGCTGAAAAAGTTCTTTATTACTGTAATAGGCCCTCCTTCAAGTCTCTTAACCAGAATACTTTTTATTACCTGATCCGATAAAATGATTGCAGCCGCAATTATTACAGGATACAATGCAACTCCCCCTTAAACAGTCAAAACATAAGATATTTATACTTGCTTTTGATTATAACATAACAACTATTTCATTCCAATTGCTTCTTATACTGCTCATTGCTTATCTGCTCGACGTCCTCCACATATCCTATTTCTTCATCCTCTTCACCGAATTTGTTATCCGACATTGGCACATTGTATTCATTAATGGCATCCCAGGTGTCCTCCCCATCAAATACCACATTGTCCTCCATTGAATTATCGGTAAATGACTTACCAAAGGGAGGATACAGCACTTGCTCCTCTATAGGCCTCCCCTTTTCTTCATCTCTGACATTTTGCTCTATGTTGTTCTCACAATGAATGCATAACCTTGAATATGGCCTTGCCTCAAGCCTGTCTTCTCCAACCTCCTTATGGCATATTTCACATAAGCCGTAGGTTCCTTCCGCAATTTTGTCCAGAGCAACCTGAACCTCACTTAGAAGAAATTTGTCCCTCGTTCTGAATGATACATTTTTTTCGGCTTCAAAGGTCTCATTACCCATATCCCCCGGATGGTTGTCATAGGATGAAAGGTCGCCGGTGGAGTCTTTAATGGATATTCCCTTCCCGATTTTTTCATCTTCAAGGGCATTCTCCCTTTTTTTCTTTTCACTATTCAAAAGCTCCTGAAAATGCTTAATATCTTTTTGATCCAAATCATTTCCTCCTTTTGCATTTTACGCATCTATCTTCATCATTTCCGCCTTTTGCAATATATGCAACTATCCAAATCGTTTCCTCCTTGTTCGATTTTTGCAGCTATCTTTATGGTAATATGCAAATGTTCAACCGTGCTATTCGTTTAGTGCAGGCATTGGCCTCATTACAGGTGATCCTGGACTATTTTTACAACCTCTGCAATAAACCCTCCAATAAAGGGAAGATTCAGAAGCACTGCCTGTCTCAAAAGATACAGGACAACAGCTCCAAGTATAGTAAAACCTATGGCAGTGCCAAGGCCTCTTGCCAAACCCCCGATAAAATTGTAGTAAAGAAGGGATTTTGGCTTTGACATTATGCTGACATACTCCCCCAATTTTGCTTTTTCCAGCATAAGCGCAATTTTTTCTACTCTGTTTTCCAGTTCCCTGACATTTGCATTATCAGTATCCATACTTTTCCCCCGTTAGCTGCAAAATAAAAAATCATGAAAAGTTTTTATGAAACACTTCATGACTTTATGTTATCAACATTTTATTATAAATATTCATTTTGCCCAATGGACGGGAGGTGGCTATATGTCTTTTAAGGTAGCATTAAGAGATTCAAGCTCGGACTCCAAAAGGGTCCTGAACCTGGTCTTAAAGACCTGAACTTCCTTTTTTAGTTCTTCAAAGTCCTTATTTACCTTTACTACGCTGATATTTGCATCTTCAATTATTCTTCGGGCCTGATCCTCTGCCTCTTTTATAATCATTTCGGCTTTTTTTCGGGAATTTGACACTATGTCCTCAGCTGTGGTCTGGGCGATCAAAAGGGTGTTCTGTAGTGATTTTTCCATACTGCTGTAGCTTTCGAGACGCTCGTTATCTATGGATACCCTGTCCTTAAGCTCCCCATTTTCTCTGTATATTCTTTCATAATCCCCAACAACCTTGTCTAAAAACTCGTCAACTTCACTTTCTTTATATCCTTTGAAGGACTTTTTAAATTCCTTGTTTCTTATATCCATCGGTGTGATCATACCACTTGACCCCCTTTGCAGGCATTACTTATTATGTGAATCCTTCCGCCTTTACTTAAAATAATATTCCCAAACTTTTTCCTTTTTATTCCCCTGTACCGAAAATGATCATACCATATCTATTTAAGCTTTGCTGAAACAGATTTCTGTTACCTTGATTTTTGCGGTGAAACAAATTGACATTAGTGTTAATTGCCGCAAGTTAAAAAAATGTATATATAAGGGTGATCAATAAAGGCTTGATTACATAATAAAGAAATAGCAGCGACACCACAGGGGAGAAATCAACCATCCCCTTATTAAGCCCCAACCTATCCATCAGCCTCTTAAAAGGCTCAAGCACCGGGTCTGTAAGCTGAACCACAAGTGAAACAAACACATTGTTCCGGCTAATGCTGAACCAGGATAAAAATGACCTTATCAATATCATAAAACTCAAAAAATCAAAAAAGTATGCTACAGTCCTTACTAAAACGAATTTCATTTTACTCCTCGCATTTCATGATTATTGCATTTCTTACTTGAGCCAGCTGAAAATACCCTCCAGATCAAAATTGTCATCGTTAACAGAGCCCTTAATGTTTCCAAGCACATCCACATTGGAAGGCGCTACAAGAACTATACCGTTAGAAACCTTCTGTATAGTGCCGTCCAGTGCATATACAGCACCACTGATAAAATCCACCATTCTTTTTGCAACATCCTTATCCATCTCTTCAAAATTGACTATAACAGGCTTTTTGCTTCTGAGGTCATCACAGATTGATTGAACCTCATCATAGGAGGAAGGCTCCACCAATACAACCTTCATCGGAGATGATGCTGAATGAATATTGACAATATTACTTTTCTTTCTTATACCGGCATTAACGGCTTCAAACTGCGGCTTTGCCACTTCTATCTCTTCGTGCTCTTCGTGGTCTTCTTCAGCCGCTTCCCCAATTCCCATGAAATAGAACATCTTGTTTAAAATATTGGATGACATTATTTTACCCCCTTACTAATTATTATAATTCCTTGCTCCAAAAATACCTGTTCCGATTCTCACTATATTGGAACCCTCTTCAATTGCCGTTATGTAATCATTTGTCATTCCCATGGATAAATACTTCATCTCCATATTGGGTATATAGGTTCCTTTAAGTACATCATACTTTTCTTTGAGTTTTTTATATATAGGCCTCGTTTGCTCAGGGTCTGTATAATATGGAGCTATGGTCATAAGACCCTTTACTCTTATATTTTGAAACCCGGAAAGTTCTTCGGCAAAGCTATCGATTTCCTCGAATTCTATCCCAAACTTTGTTTCTTCCCCGGCTACATTTACTTGTATCAAAATATCCATAATAAGACCGGCCTTTGCCGCCCTAACCTCAATTTCCCGGGCAAGGCTGACACTGTCGACTGAATGGATGAGACCTACTTTATCTATTATATATTTTACCTTATTAGTTTGTAAATGCCCTATCAGGTGCCATTTAACATTTTTTTCTATACTGTCATATTTAGAGGTAAGTTCCTGTACCTTGTTCTCTCCGATATCCCGTATCCCACATTCCAGAGCATAGTTTATCCTTTGGGGATCCACGGTCTTTGTAACAGCCATTACAGTGATACTGCCGGAGTCCAGGCCCTTTTTTATGCAAGTATCATCAATATTTCTGAACACATTCATTATATTATCTTTAATTGTCTGCAATATTACTCCTCCTATATCATATCGGTCAAAACCTGGTTCTCCTTAACCTTTTCTGTTGTAATAATCACCTCATCAAACACCTTAAGGGTCTCATAATCTGTGCCCAGGGCCGAGTCCTCATTGCTGTAATTCCTCACAAGGCACCGTTCTTGATCTTCAATCATAACAACAACAGGGACATATTTCACCATCCCTTTTTTGATTATGTATACACCCTTTATATTGTCCCTTGTCACAATTGCTTTGGCTGGGATCGTAAAGCCCTCATTGTAATCCCTGATAATATCCATCTCTGTAATTCTTTTTTTATAAAACCCGTTTATATGTTCTGATATTTTTATTATTACCAGGCAGGTATCCTCTTCGGGCTTTGACACCCGGTATACCTCACCGTAGACCTCTGCATTCCCGAACTCACTGAATCTAAGCCTGATCCTTTTCCCCGAAGTCAGCTCCTTTGATTGTTCTGCACTTATCAGGCTACAGGTAAACCATTCAAAATTGTCAACTATTTTGACTCCTGCGGCACCATCCCTGTTGCTGTCGTTGCTGTCGTTGCTGACGCCGCTGTCTTCGATTTTCAGGGAGCTGATTATTTCCTTCATGCTATTGATATCAAAGTCCTTAATGTTCTTTGGGCTGAGTATTTGTTCATAGCCGTCTGTAGTGCAGCTTACGACCCCGGATGACAGGGCATAAATAACATCAATGCTGTTATTGTATAAACCTTCCAAAGTGGCCTTTTCTTTTTGGAGCTGCTCAAGATTTTTACCAAAAAAACTTCCTTCTCCATAAATCAATGACTTTTTATATAAATTGGCGGCTAGATTGCTTTTTGTTGTATCAAATTTTGAATAATCCCCGGATCTGGTTATATTCTTAAGCTCTTCCACCCCTTCGTTAATTTGTTCTTCTATTTTCTCTTTATCTTCAGAAAAGAAGTTATTATTGATATCGGATTGCTTGATTTCTTTGATTCTTTCATCCAGCTGTTTTATTTTCATTGCAATGCTCTCGTCTGCCTGATTTCCCTTAATGACCTCCAATATTTTTTTGCCTGTATATACCCTGTCTCCTTCGCTGACCTTGAGGTTGATTTCTACCCCTCCGGGCAGCATTACGGGTGATTCATCCCTAACGATCAAAGCCGTTGTATGTATAGCATTCTCAACAGAATCATATTTTACTATTTCCGTCTCAATATTAAAAAATATAAACCTGGCTAAATATGATAGGCAAATAACAAAAAACAATACTGGAAATATATAAATAGATGATATTTTATTCTTTTTCGGTGCCATGTATTTATTGCTCCTTGTCCTGCATAGTAGCTATCTAACTTGAACATTGACATAATTATTATATTTCTCCACCGATTCATATTATCCTGCTAAAATTGAACAAAATAAATAATTTTTGGCGATTCTGCATGCTTTGCCAACGTTTACTTGACACTGCCCTTTATAGCTTTTGAGCTTGAACTTTACCATGTTCTGTGTTACAGTTTATTCAGCAGCCGGCAGAAGCCGGCATAAAACCTGTCTGTAATGAATTTTGCGAATTATATAGTACTAAATATCTCTAACGATACCATGAAGGTATTTGCTTCCCCGCGGGAAGCGGTATTTTGTGGTATTTTTAATTTGGAGGTAAGTAAATGAAAAAACAGCCTGTCAAGTATCTGGTATTAGCGGGGTTATTTCTTGCCCTTGGCCTTATTATGCCTTTTCTTACGGCACAGATCCCAAGCGTAGGCAGCAGATTGCTGCCGATGCATATTCCTGTATTGCTCTGCGGGTTTATATGCGGGTGGCCCTACGGGCTGATTGTCGGCCTTATAACACCGATCCTGAGGAGCATATTGTTCGGTATGCCTCCTATGTTTCCCACCGGGTTGGCAATGGCTTTTGAACTGGCTGCATACGGCTTTGCATCAGGGCTTTTGTACGGATTGTTCCCAAAAAATAACCCGTTCATATATGCAGCATTGATAATTTCTATGGTTCTAGGAAGGGTCGTCTGGGGAGTCGCCAGTATATTTTTGTTTGGAATAATCAATACAGCATTTACGTGGAAAATCTTTATGACCGGTGCATTCATAAATGCAATACCCGGAATTGTAATCCAAATTCTTTTGATACCTGTAATCATTATTGCTCTTCAAAGGGCAAGGCTTATTGATGGCAGCGGAATATGAACATAAAAGATTTGCTGCTTACGCATTATAGGTCCTATCCCAAAATGCAGATTCGGGACGCAGTTAAGCTAATTTATCAAAATGAATTCGGTGGAGGGCACCTGATCAAAAATGAAAATGACTGTTTTGACAGATTGAAGGAAGAGTACCTAACCCATGAAGGTCGTCCAAAAGCTAAAAGTATTCCTGCCGGCATTATTTTTGAGGACATTGGGAACGGCCTGTGCCGAATCCATCTGCAGTCATTGCATAACACCGGTATTGATATTGGAACAGTTGGCAAGTTTTTTATAAATACTGCCAATTCAACCTGCGGAAGCATTGAAGGCTTTGAAATAAAACTGGAAACTCTCAAGCACTGCTGTAGTGATAATACGCTACCTTATCCATTAGCCAGACTGGAGCATTATCTTCGAACATATAAGGATCAGGGATACCCTCCGGTAAGTCATAGTGAAGAATACCGAGCCGCCTATTTACCATCGTATCGGGTCATAAAATCAGAGTACGTACACTACTTCGAGTTGTTCCAAAGAATCGATTCACTTATGGGCTCAAAGGATATAGTAAATGTGGCGATAGACGGAAATTGCTGCTCCGGGAAAAGCACTCTGGCTTCCCTTTTAGGCGGTGTATATGACTGCAACTTATTTCATATGGATCACTTCTTTCTCAGTCCCGAATTAAGGACGGAAAATCGCTTGAGGGAAGTGGGGGGAAATGTGGACTATGCCCGCTTCAATCAGGAAATAGCCGAAGGCTTGAAAAGCAGCAGAAAGTTCTCCTACCAAAAGTACGACTGCTCAACCATGCAATTGGAGGATCATATAATGGTATTCCCAAAAAAACTGAATATTTTTGAGGGCGTTTATAGCATGCACCCCTCTCTAATTGATATTTATGATATAAAAGTATTTCTTATGATCAATGAGAAAGAGCAGGATGCACGAATCAAAAAAAGAAATGAAGCCTTATATTGTAGATTTACGAATGAATGGATACCAAAGGAGAACCAATACTTCAACGAAATGAAAATCCCCGAAAAATGTGATTTTATTTTTGAAAATAGTAACTATTGCAGTTTAGAGCAAAACCCACCTATGCTTCGATAATCTGCTTAATTTGCTGCACTGCCAGCCGGACATAATCGCTTAAAGGCAGTTCTGTAATGCCTGCTACAATACAATTGCACCTATTGACCGGAACCAGGACCTTTTGTGCCTTGCTTTGACTTACCGCAGCTGCCATATCAGGGGTGATCTCTCCCAATAAGGAATTGGAAATTATGATTCCCAAAGGACCGGCTATAATGTCCGCATCGGCGCAATTCAGTATAACCGGGTTTTCTCCTGTAGCTCCAAAATCAGCACCGGCCTTGAGCATCGTAGAAGTAGCTATACTGTTTGTCCCAAGTGCTATTAACTCATATTCCGGCAATGCCTTTTTGAGGTTTTCCACAAGCATTTTACCAATTTTTCCGCCCTGGCCGTCTATCACCAATATTTTCAAATCATACCCTCCAATGCTTGGTTATAGCATTAAGTATATCATAAACAGACTTTTCCCGCCCTATCCTGCATAAAAAACGGTCTTGAAATTTAATTTTTTTTGTGTTATATTCAATAGGTATCAGAAATAAACGTTTTATCTGGGTGTGGCGCAGCTTGGTAGCGCGCTTGAATGGGGTTCAAGAGGTCGCAGGTTCAATTCCTGTCACCCAGACCATTATTGAAAAGCAGAAGTCTTACAGCCATAATGGTTGTAAGACTTTATTATTTGATATGTTTCGATTCTTTCCTCTGGAGATCCAAAGCTTACTTATTCATCTTAATAATAACTTGCCCGCATTCAAATATACCAAAATCATATGTGAATGTCTCCCTCCACTTAAAATGCTAACACGTTTTTAATTAATTTTTTGAATCTCAGCAACCTCGTAAGTATACTGGACTTCAAAGAACCTTGCGTTATGCTTGGGGACTATCCGGATTTCCTTGAATGCACCATCGACTTCTTTCAAGGTTTGCTGTGACATATTACTGTTTAACAATTTATAGTTTTCGTGGTTTTGCTGAGCTTGTTGTTTTCTTCTTATCTGAGGTATTTACCTGTTTTGAAATAGTGCTGTCTTATATTATACGGCCCCACATTGGCCCTTACTTCGTGAGTAAGGGCCAATGTGGGGGTCTTCTTGCCAAGTTATGATAAAAAACATTTTTTACTCCAAGAGCATCTCCTATTGCTTTTAGATGCATATAGGTTGACCCTTCAATAGCTTTGTAACTATTGGCAGCACCTACAATCACTTCTGCCCACTGATGGTTCCCCACACGTTTCCATTAAACTCCTTCACCTCTGCTGAAAAAGACATCCCATCCGCAGAGAATTTGAAGTCAGCACCCGCAATATTCGCCTCTCCCGTTGACCATCTGACAAAATAGCTGCCTTTAATATAGGTGCTTTCCGTCTCGTCATTGGAGCATACAATTTTGTAGTAGGAGCCGTCGGGGGCATCCTTTTCCAGGGTGACCACGGTCGTCACCTTTATATCCTTTCCCGTTTCCGAAACGTTAAGGATCCCTGTATAGGTTCCCGAGCAATCTACTTTCTCCGCCTTTGCTTTGATAGTAAAGGTCTTTTCGGCGTTTTTGAAAGGCTTCAGCTTCGTGCTGGCCGCCGCCTTTCCTTCTTCCCAGTCTGCTTTAGTTTTATAGAACTCCAGCTTCATAGGGAAGCCCGCAGTTTCATGGGCAAGCAGGGTAAAGGCAAGTTTGCCCATGGCCTTGTCGTTCAACTTGATGGTCCACGCCGGCGCGGTAGTCTCATCAGAGAGGGGGGCCAGCTTGACATAGGCATTTGCCCATTGGAGCTCCTTGCCTGATACCTCTTCTTCTTTTATTGTGATAGTGTATTTTTGATTGAGAAGGGCCGCCAGTTTCTTGAACTCCTGCTCACGCAGGGCCAGGGTATCGAAATACATATTCCGGCTCATTGTATTGAAGGCCGTTTGCAAATATTCATACAAGTTGGCTTTATAGGTGTTGGATATATTGAGACGATCTTTCTCGGAGGGCCACGGATATTTGGACAGCTTTGCGTTTGTATCATACGCATCTATCCATGATTCCCAGTCACTTCCTGACACTTCCCAATATTCGCGGGTATAGCGGTCAATCTCAGCGGCCATTCTATTCAGCGCCCCCTGGGGGTCTGATTTATTCTCTGCATACATTTTTTCAAATAAGTTCATCCAATCCTTTACCTTACGCTTGTTTTCCGGGCGGTTGTAATAGGCATCATACATGTTTTTGGTGCTTTCATACTTGGTTTGAATCGCATAGGTACTGACCTCGGTCAAGGCAAGGTCAATCACGCCAACACCAACATAGGCAAGCTGGATCGGCGCTGTGGCAAGATTTATTGACAGGTTCAGCACCGTCTTCATGCCGCTGATGGAGGTCGCCTTGCTGGTCAGTCCGTTCTGATAGGCATCAGAGGCAAACTGGACACAAGCGCTGGTAAGCCCCAAAAAGCTCAGCGAATTGGAAATCGGCGAGCAAACCATATCCTCATAGGCACCCCCTAAGGACAGAATGGTGGGCACAGAGGAGACAGTAAAGAACTCCAAAGAACCGGTGGTTTCTAAAAAAGTGCCGATTACATCCTCCTGCCAGGAAGTGCCCTGCACGGCATAAGTCCTGAGCAGATCCTCTGCCTGTTTGTTGGTCATATAAGCAGCATAGGCGCTGACATCCGAGATGTACTCGCTGCGTTTACCTGGATTGTTGACCTTGAATACACTGTAGGTTGAGAGGTGGTCAGTGATAATACTCACCTTATTGGCCTCCGTATCCACCATATAAAAAACATCCTCCCATTGACCGGTCTGTTCGTTAAGATACTTGCCGCAGACCGCAAGCCGCTCATCTTCCGCAGTCAACCCTGCGTCATCATAGGGTATGATCAGCTCAAGGGCACCCTCCGGTTGGCCGGAGGAGAGCTTGAAGTCGTATGCGTAGATCTCCACGTCGCTATCCACCGGGGCGGGCGTTACCTTTACCACTGTTATCTCGTCGCCTGCCTCCAGCAAGCAGCCGAAGTCTACACTGACACCCTCTTTGGTTACAACGGCAGTCTGATCTTCCTGCAGTGTGAAGCTTTCCTTTTCCGCCTCTCCGGAGGGTGTGCCACCTGATTCCGTTGGCGCTATGCCACCCCCACCACAGGCGGCGAGGGTGAAAATCATAATAAGTGCCATAAATATGGAAATATACTTTTTCATTGCTTTACCCCCATTGCTTGTATTTTTCTTAGTTACTGCTTGCAAAACCGGAAGCATTACTTATCTTTTTTAAGCATCCCCTAAGGCAGCTTCGGTGCCGCCTTTAGTGTGTTCCCAACCGATGATGTCTGCCGTTACACCGGTTTCATACAAGAGCTTTTGAGCGGTATCCAGTACCGCCTGCTTTTGGGTCATACCGTGTAAAAGTTCTATCTGCATGGTCTGAGCTGCGTCACCAAAGGTCAGGTACATCCGTTCCTTATCAATTTGAGCTGCGTACAGCCGTGTTCCATGCACTCCGTCGAAGCCCCATCGGTAGATTTTGCTGCCGATAAGTATACCAAAGGTAGATACTACAGTTTCCTCGGTGTCTTTTTTCA
>CAYURW010000073.1:11384-13662 GCA_964447145.1 uncultured Clostridiaceae bacterium | reverse complement strand
TTATCACATACTATGCCGCTACTGCATACTTGGCCATTATCACATACTATGCCGCTACTGAATACTTGGCCGTTGTCAAAAAAAATATCAGTAGACTTCTCCTCCGAAATAATTATGTCATCGTATTGATCTATTTCAGGGTGGAATATGGCTGTAGTAGTTGTTACAAGCACTCTTTCCCCAAGGGCCGAGAGCTCCTTTGCAAGGAGGAACATAGTCGAGGTCTTGCCTCCCGCTCCAACAATACAGATCATTTCTCTTTTGTCCGGCTTAATATTAATAAGGTTGTGCAAGCTGTCCATAATTATCCCTCCTTGCAGCCCGGTACCGTTCAATAACATATTGTATCATTATTTATGATTCTTCACCATTATTTATAACTCCTTATAATTCTACATCATCCTTAATCATTACTTTAGAGATTCCTCACTTAGTAATGCTTCGGCTATTACAAGGGAGTAAATCTCGATTGCTTTTATCAATTCATCAATATCAACATATTCGTCTACCTGGTGGCATACATCGTCATACCCTGGGAATACTGGCCCAAAGGCGACCGAATTGGGAAGGGCCTTTGCATAGGTGGTCCCCCCTGCAAGAATCAACCCGGCTTTTTCTCCTGTCACGGATTCGTATACTTTGGACAGTAGTTCAATAAATTTATGATCTTTGGAAACATAGAGGGGATCCAGATAATCCGGTATAATGAATGAGAAGCCATATTCCTTACTCAGCTTTTCAAAGGCATCCTCCACCTCTTTCTTTTTTGTGCCGTACACTGGACGGATACTGAGGACTAAATTCAAACCTCCATCCATATATGCCATGGTAGGGGCAACAGTAGTCTTACCCATTTCTTCACCATTCAAAAACTCGGGATGTTGGGGAAGCCCCAAGGAGCTGCCATAAAAGTCATTGTTAAAATGTTCGGAGACAAACTTAATGAACTGCTCTGAGGCGATGTCTTTGACCTTAAGCCCCGAAAGGAAAAGGCATAGCATCGTAAGAGCATTGTTTCCCAGCTCCGGCATGCTTGAATGGGCTGCCTTGCCAGTCGCAACAACCGTTGCCTCATCAGAGGCTGCCTGTTCTATTTTTATATCAGCTTCCGGCACTGTTTCGTTATATTCAGATATCATATCCCCCAGCTTGCCGATATCGCCCTTAATCCTGGCTTCAGCATTTCCGGGTATTGCATTTTTCGCTATTCCCGATTTGATATCCAGGATCTCATAATCTCCCGGGCAATCTTTTCCCTTATAAACCATACGAATCTCGCAATTGCCTTTTTCCCTGTTTGTAATTGGGAACTCGCCGTCTGGAGTAAAACCATAGTCCGGAAGCACATGCCCTTCCTTCTTGTATTGACTGAAGTCACCCCACACAATTTCCTCACGAGAACCTATTATAAGTTCAATCTTCTTATGTATGGGCATATTGAGGGCCTTGACAGCGGCCATTGCGTACAGGGAGGAAATTACCATTCCTTTGTTGTCCACTGAACCCCGTCCGTATATTCTTCCTTCACTTACCTCTCCAAAGGGAGAATGCTTCCAGAGCTTGGGATCCCCAGTAGGCACCACGTCTGCATGGGCCAGGATACCCAGGGTTTCATCCCCCTCACCGAAAAAAACAACTCCTATCTCGCCTTTTGCCCTAATCTCGGTTCTGAACCCAAGTTTTTGGGCAACCCCAAGCAGCTGCTTAAGGGATTTTTCCACCTCCGGCCTGTTATAAGACTCGCTGTAGATCTTCAATGCTCCTGCAACATCAGTGACAATTGCATCCTTGTTGGCTTCAAGCCAGGATTTGATTTGAGAATGTACTTTATTCAATATCTCGCTTCCCTTCTTTATATATTGTTATATGATTTATGGCGAATAAACACTAATGTAGATTTTTTTCGCCACAAAGAAAATCAAGGTAACGGATTTTGTAGTGGGTGCACAAGCGTGGGATAAATTGCCCATTAGGTTAGGTAGAAGGATCCATTCACTTTGAATATCTACTCAAGAAAAGAGATAGGCATAATCCTACTGCAAAAAGCAATACTCCGATCAAATGCACTGCATCAAAGGCAAAACCCGGGAAAATAGCAATTATTGAACCTATTACAAATCCTATGACCGTATAATAGGTATATCCATAAAAGCGCCTGAATAAATAATTGATGATATTGGCAAACAAAATAACACTGACAACGAACCCGACTCCAACAGGAATGAACACCCATGGATCAAGATCTGCGATCCCTTCAAGAACTATCCGGTAGGCTCCT
>CAYURW010000073.1:6835-11330 GCA_964447145.1 uncultured Clostridiaceae bacterium | reverse complement strand
CCGGGAACTATCGTTCCTATGCCGACAACCGCACCATAAACAGCGAGTTGTGGCAGGCTTTTTCCCGCTTCAGGAATAAAGCCATAACCTGTCTTCCCTGCGACCATTGCCAACATTGTGAACCCCAGGGATATAATACTGGGCAGAATATACCTCCATTTGAAGCCCTTTCTGTTGGCTTCCTTGAATACAGAGGGAAGAGTCCCTATCATAAGTCCGATAAAAAGGTACTTAATCTGTATTTCATAGTGTCCGAAAAGGTATTCCATTATTTTGCTGAATGTCAAGACTCCGACGCCGCCACCAAGGGCAATGGGGAAAAAGAATATAACTTTTCTTTTGAAGTCCTTGAATATATTTGCTACAGCATCGGTAATCTTATCATAAAGGCCGAAGATCACAGCAATAGCCCCGCCGCTAACTCCCGGGGCAACAGAGCCTATACCTATCAGCAGACCCTTTATGAATCCCGAAAAAAATTTCATATCCCATTCATCTCCACACTTAGCTTTTCGTATCCCAATATATAGTCTGTACAGGTGGTACGAACTTTGCAGATTATACAGGTTATATAGGTAATATAGTTCATACTGCAATGCATACCATGCAGACCAGATAGTTCATACTGCAATGCATACCATGCAGGCCATATACATTATACTGCAATACAGATAATTCAGGTAACCTATATACCGCAATGCAGACCATGCAGGCCATATCAATAATTATATTTTACTCCAATTTCTCTCGCAACAAAAGTACCCTCTGGAACTTATCCATCAAGCTATATAGAATACGCCAGTAAACATCTAATTAAAACAACATACAACCCTTGGCATATTCTATATAGGCCAATCCCCTGTAACGATCCGGAAATGCTTCTTGCCAAGTTATGATAAAAAGCACTGAATCTCGTGAGAACCCAGTGCTTTGTTATATTATTGTACCTTCCCTACAAACCTCTGTCCTTCTCCGATAGATAATTATCGAATATTTTTGCGGCCTCTGCCCGGGTCAATGAGCCCCCCGGCCTGAAGGTGCCGTCGGGATAACCCTGCATAAGCTTCCTTTCAAGGAGCCGGTCAATATGCTCCAAAGCCCAATCGGGTATAATGTCTCTGTCATTGAATAATGACATTCCTGTAGAATCTGCATTTTCAGCGGATGTTGCTGCAGCGGATTCTGCCATTGCAGCTCTTGATACCATGGCAGCTCTTGATACCATGGCAGCCGCTTCAGCCCTTGTTATTGTTTCATTCGACCCCATAAATACCGCATCCCCTGCGGTTCTTCCTTTTATCCAGCCCTTTTCGCTGCAATACTTAATATATGGTCTTGCCCACGGCTGTATTTCCGAATCATCTGCAAATTGGGGCATATATGTGTCAGCATCATTTTGCATATAGCCCTCGCAGAGGGAAAGCAGCTTTGCAAACTCTGCCCTTGTAACCGCCCTGTCCGGCTCGTATCGGTACCCCCCATCCGCTGACTTTATCCCGTTTACTACGCCTCTGTCAATGAGTCTGTATACGGAGTCCCTTGCCCAATGCCCGTCCATATCGTTCATTACTGTCATTTTGTTGCTTTCCATTATGGCATATTTGCTGAAGTGAGGAAGCACAACGGTAACGGAGCCCTCCGCCTCATTTACTGTTCCCCCTGCCATATCCCAATTGCCGGTTTTCTCATTATAAACATATATGGCTATTTTCTTCAGGTCCTTTACTTTGTTTTTATCAAAATACAGGGTCAGCTCAACGGGTGAACCAAACTCATAGCCTTTAGGGAACCTGATATCATATATATTGCTCCTGAAATCCTTATTTCCACTTTGCTGTCTGTATTGGAGCAAATCTTTTATTTCCAGTATTTCCAAGTATCCTCCCTGAAGCGTCTCACTACCTTCGAACCTCAGCCTCATAAGCCCGGGTAAGGACATTTCATCCCCTTCCTTAAAGTTAAGGGATGTCTTCATCAATAATGCACCCGATGCATCGGCATCCATGTCCCCATCACGGGGCTTGTCATCCGATCCATCTTTTTCGTCCCTTGAAATATAAGATCCCACATTTATGATCAAAGCATCTTCATAGACCATATCGCCGGAAAAATTGTATCGGCCGTTAATTACGATCTCACCGGATTTTGTTGCTGTCAGAAAACCGTCAGCAGTCAGAACCGCCGCTCCGCTACTATCAAAAAGCTGCCACTCTGTTTTTTCAGCCTCCAACAGCAGGCTTTCATTTTCCTTCGTTATTCCGTAAAGCCTCAGCTTTATGCTGTCCCCGGGTCTTAACCTTTCTATCTGGGGCATTATCCGCACCCCCACCAAATCCGCTGCATCTGAATTCAATACTTCTGTTGAGTATTCCGTCCTGTTTCCGGCCAGGTCCACTGCGACAATGGTTATAGTCTCTCTTTTCATATCCGAAAGTATATATTCCTCATCAAAGCTGCCGTCTTCGCCAACCTCTATGGAGGCTCCGTTTATATAGAGCCTGCTGCCCGGTGTTGTCTTTCCCAACACCGGCACTTTCCCAGCCTTGATATTGTCGCTGCTGTTCGGGCTTTGCACCATCAAGTCCGGTGCCTTATTGTCATAGCAGATCTCGTATGATTTTGTGGTTTTGTCCCCGCTTGCCTTCTTCGCCTCTATCTCTACCAAATTACTGCCGCTTCTCAGCTCCAGTTCCCTAATAAACTGATTGCCTGAAGCATTTGCGGAATCGTTTCCATTTACTCGGAATACTACATCTGCAGCAGTATCTGACTGATAGCTGCAAATAACAGTATCAGAATTGGTATATATTATATCAACACCATTTTCGCCTTTTTCAATATTAATATTTCCGTGTTCGGAAGAGAAGGTTGCAGTAAACTCAGGAGGCTCCGGCACCGGAAGATATACCTCTGAATATGCTGGCTCGCTTATATGCTCTGTCTCTGAATCCTCTGATTTGCCGACCCCGTAGATAGCAAACCTGTACGATCTGCCGGGGATCCATCCATATTCAGCCTTATCGGCATCAAGCTGTGTCCCTCCAAAAATTGTTCCCGTTTCGGTTCCATCTGCACTTACCATTGCTTTGACTGTCCTATCGACCTTTCCGCTGCCATCCACAGGATATATCCAATATTCGTCCACATTCTCAGCAAAATCCCATTCCGCTTTCATCATACCGTTGCCTGTCGTCACAACTGAAAAACCCGTTGGCTTCTCAGGAGCCTCATTGTCTATTATCTTAAAGGACGCTGTACTCATTTCATTGAAGGAAAAAGTCTCATCCCCATCAATGCCTGATCTCTTAACCTCACCTCTTACTCTGTACATTCCCGATGCCATACCTGAGGGTATATCGCATACATATTCCCCTAACTCGCCGGGCAGATCCTTTGCCAGCTCTATCATGGCGGATATTCCGTCCTCTTTTGTGAGATACAGTGATACGGTGCTGTCTTCGGTTATGTTAAGCTCCCAGTTTGTTTTGATTTTATCTTCACTCATTTCAGAAGAAGTCAATTCTGCAGAAATAGAGTTAAAGGCGGCTGGAACCTTGACTTTGCAAGGTGTTACTGTCAGAGCCCTGTTGGAGCCGATTTTCCATGTACCGGGAATTGTGGAGGGAATAGTTATGAACAAATATTTCTCTTCTTTCCCCGAAGGCGATTTATCTGCCGGAATTATCTGGTTCCTGTAATTTACCCCGTCAACCAGTTCGTATTCAGTTGTTCCATCAGGCATATTCGCCTTAATGTTTGGTGCTTCGGAGGAAGTATACTTCATTTCTATTATTGCTGATTCATAGCTTCCGTCAATTTCTATATCATAATTATAGTCAAAGGCTCCCATAGCAAGTACTTTGTCCATACTGCCGGCGTAGCACACATTATAGGGTGGATAGGAGGGATAGGAAGGCTCTATTGCCTTCATCCTTTCAATATTCGTACCGTATGTAACAGTCACATCCCTTCCCTGATCGTCCTTTGTCTGTACCGTATAGATCCCTTTACTTCCGGCATCTGAATTAGATCCCACACTAAAATCAACGTCGTTGTCCTTCCATGAATACTTTATACCGACTCCGACTCCCAGGAATCTGATGCTTCCTTTGATCCTGCTGGTGGACAGTTCTGCTCCAAAGCCTGCTATCTCTTTTCCTCCTATGAACCAGACATAATCCGGCACCTGGACCTTTGCGTTTATTGAGCCTCTGAGCTCATTGCTGCTTATGCCCAGATATGCATCTGCAATAAGGATGTCAAGAACGTTCAAATCCGCCTGAATATAGCCGCCGCTGAAATCAAAGTGTCCGATGATGTCCCCCACATCGATGAAATAAATATATGCATCCCCCGAAAGATCAAGGCCGCTGCAGCTTAGTACAGCCTCAATATCCCTCAGCCCCACCAAGGTGTACCCCTTGATCCTGAGGTTGGCTGTAAGCAAATCGATGATATTGGCCCGGACTGCAATACTGGAGCCTGTCGGTAAAAT
>CAYURW010000073.1:0-6825 GCA_964447145.1 uncultured Clostridiaceae bacterium | reverse complement strand
CCGTACCTCAGTGAATCGATCATGGATCTAAGTCCGTATATGCCGCCGCCGATGCTTTCAAAGCCGAGCCCCGTGCTGCCTATTGGCTTTGGCAGCTTGCCGTAATTATTGCTGAACTCAAAATAATCAGGGTACAAATCCTTATCAAAGCCCATTTTTGCATTTATATCCAAAAGCCTAAGCTGCAGATTTTCCGCCTTTGTTTCGAAGCCGTATGCTCCTTTTTTTGTGTTTATAAAAAATGTAACCGAGGTCATAGGTTTTTTGGCATATTCCTGGGACTGGAAGCCCCCTAACTTCCATCGGGGGAAAGGTATCTCTATCTCTGCGTCAATGTCAATTTTTTTACTTGTCAGACTTAAATTCTTAAGATCCGATTTTATGGATCCTGTGCTCATACTGGTGAGAAAACTGAAATACTTGTTATCAAGCTGCAGCAAACCGTCAATTTTGACCTCCCCGCTGTTTTGGATCTTTATTTCCTTAACAAGTATGGGAAAATAACCCACCTTTATTACGGTAATGTCGTTGAACTCACCTTCCTGATCCTTTATCCCGGCAGTGGCCGAATCAATATTGAAGTACCCCTTCTTCAAAGTTATCTCCGTGCTGACCCCCATAAGGGCCGACTGCATATAAAGCTCTCCGTTTCCCTTTACTGCATAGCTCTGTCCGTTCCTGTACACGGACAGCACTTTATCCCCATAGCCCTTGTAATAAACATCATTATTTATTGCTATGGTGTCTCCGTAGACCTCATAACTGTCTTCAGAAATGCTCTTTACTTTTCCTCTGATAATCAGCTTTGCACTGCTTTTTTCCCCCGGTGTGAGCTGAGCTTCATTCTCATAAAGCTTTACACTGTGCACCCCCGCATTTCCTTCCTTTATTGCCATTATCCCGTAGTTCCTCGACTTGTATTTGATATCAGAGGTCAGGGATATCTCCTGAGGCAGGGTATAGTCCAGCATATCCTCCCTGTGGTTGATGGATATTCTGTATGTTCCGACACTCAGTCCTTTGGGAACCTTCAGTCGTATCAGGCTGTCATTTACTACGACTATATCCTCCGGGGCAAAATAGTGAACAATGCTACCACTTTTGTCTATAAAGCCAATCTCATATCCGCTTTTGTCCTTAAGCTTGTCAAAACCATGGCCTACCAGCTGAATGGAATTGTTCTCATCCTCATAGTACAAATTGCGCGGAACTGCATCGGTATATCCGATTTCATAATCATTGTTCTCAAATCCCGGTATGATAATGAACTTCTTTATTGTTTTCAGCTCCTGGCTCGTACCCATAATTCGTATCATGTACTGAAGCACCCTGAGCTTTTGGCTGTTCTGGGCCTTTACCCTCCAACTGACAACCTCTTTCCCATTTTTATCTATTTTATAAAAATATTTGCTGTTTTGTTCTCCTTCCGCCATTTCCAGCCCTTCAGGCAAAATGAGCTCTGCAGTAATACCCGCTAACTGTGTTGAGTTTGTAAGACTGTTGTCCAGCTCCATAATTATTTCAAAGGGGTTGTCCTTATATTTGCCATCCTGGACAGTAAGCCTGGAAGGGGCCAGTACATTAAGGTTAAAAGTGTTTCCGTCAACACTTCCTATATTCCCCAGACCGTAATATGTCTCTATCTGCATTGTCTCTCCGGGCCCCAGGATCTTTGGTTCCCAATAAAGGGCTGCTGCCGAGTCGGCACTCTTAAAATCATTCAGAAAAGAACCTATATTTCTTCCGGGATCAACTGCATAATCCCATTTTGTCAGGGACAACGCACTCCAATGCGCAATGATCATCCTATCAGGCTCTGTGTTGCCCCAGCCCTTCAGGAACCCATGGGATACAACCTTCGGATTCTCCGCAGAATCAACAGTCCTCCAATATACCGGAATATCTTCCCCGGTAACTTCCGTTTCGAAGGTAATATCCGACTTCCCATCCAGGGAAACCTTTGACCCGTCATTATCCCCCAGCATTGTATCCATCAGGATCCTTGCTCCTATTGACCTGCTGCTTGCTCCATTATTGGTGATAGTATAGCTTATCTTTACATTTCCGACATCACTGCTGCTCACATTATCAGTCATTTCCAGCTTTTGAGCAATCTCAACGCCCCCCGACTTCCAGGCCGAGGTGCATGCCATCCCTTCTGTCCTTGGGGCATTGACAAAGCCCCCCTCCATGGTTATACCGCTATATGAATTTCCGTATATATAATCCTTTCCGTCTATTCTAAATGTAGTAAAGGTGGTTTCAGGGATTGTCCCAAGATATAGCAGGGGTTTGTCGTCGTCCTCAGGCCGGCCGGGAGATCCTTCAACAGTTTTTATAGCAAACCTGCCGTCATCCCCATTGACCAGCAGCTTGATGGTATCGTTTTCTATTGAATACACTTTCGGCGCCGGGGCGCAGAAGACCTCAAGTGCAAAACCGTTAAGTACGCTCAGGGTCCATATTATTAACATTAATACGGCTCTTAACTTCCTTCTCATTACCCCACCCCCTACTCATTTATATATATCTGAATGCTCTTTGTTCTTCGCTCCCTGTCCTGCACAAAAAATGTATACCATCTTCCGGCTTCCAGCCAGACACCGGAACCTGCGACAGTATTTCCGTTCCCCTTGAACCAGGCTTGGGTCCTCTTGCCCTCTCCCCATTTGATCACAATGCTTCCCTCATTCCCAAGGGCATCCGCTGTGACATAATTAGAGTCCAAAAGCAGCATTGTCCCCTCCGCCACCCTGCCGTTCAGCAAAAGCACCAGTTCACCGGGTTCCAGTACCCTTACCGTTCTGACCTCCTCAGCACTGTTGCCCACTGCATCAGAAACCTTGTATTTCAATAAATAGATCCCTGCCTCTCCGGAATTTACGCTGCCAAAAACAGCTACTCTTCCGGTTATATCTCCGTCAATATTGTCAGAAGCCCTATACCCCGCTTCAACATAAGGCTCGCCTTGCATTATGCATTCATATGTATTTCCTTTAAGGTATATTTGAGGCTTTTCTTCGTCTATATTCCACACCTCCGCCTTAAGGCTCACTATATTGCCCGCCTCATCCGTAATCCTGAAGGTGAAATATCCATTTGTATAGAAGGTCCTGACAGGCATTCCCCCGTTATTCATTATAATAGCATCGGGATCAGCCGTAAGTGTCACAAGGACCGGTTTGTTACTCATTTCAGTATTGCTGTACTCCAGAGAGCCTTTGGGAGGAACCTTGTCTATCCAGTTAACCGCTGCAGCCGCCGAGCCCCAGTTTCCCGCAGCATCTTCAAATTCAAAAGTGAATTCTCCGTTGTCCGCAAATATATACTCCTTTTTTCCATTGTTGTTCAGCACCCTGCCCGGTTCGTCCAAAGTAAGTATTGCTCTTACATCCTTATTGGTGATGCTTCCGGGAGTATATCCCACAGTCCCTACCGGCACTGTCCTGTCAATATAGTCAACAACAAATTCTCTGCTTGTCTCATTTCCTGCAGTGTCAATAACGGTTATTTGTATAACCTTGTTCTCCTTGCATATATAAACCAGCTTACCTTCAGAAGCTGTCAAATTCCCCTCTTCCATATTGTGGATCACATCAAAGATCCCTTTGTCATCGCTGTAGCTTATGGTAACAGTCACATCCTTTTGGGTGGGCCTTACAGTATCCGCAAGGATCTGAAGCTTTGGAGCAGCTTTATCTATCGTACTTACAGCGGCTTTTGCAAAACCCCCGGCACCCATTTCATTTTCATAAATGAAGGTAAACTCGCCGTTCTTTTCAAAAATAAAGCTGTCGCTGCCCTCGTTATTAATGATGGTATAGGGGCCCCCTGTGATTCCCGGAAGCAGCTTTGCAGTAACGCTTTTGTTTATAGGCGATTCATTTGGATCCCCAACCTTTATTCCATCAATATAATATTCTATTTCCGCCCCGGCAGCAATGCCGGAAAAGCCTGTCACCTGCGCCGTTGTCTCCCCTATATTGCCTGCCTCATCCGAATAAGTGAATTTAAATATCCCGTTTTCCACAAACTCAAAGGTATCTGCTCCATTGTTGTTCAGTATTTTTACTTCCCCCATCTCCCCGGGGAAGGATATCCTTGCTTCAATAGTCTTTTTGACTGTATCCTTTATATACTGAATTTCACCCACCGGGGGGGTCTTGTCGATGTTTGAAACAGTAACTTCCTTATAACCTATATTCCCTGCTTCATCTGCAAGCTCAAAGGTAAATGTGCCGTTTTCCTCAAACTCAAATATATTGGAGCCGTTATTATTTCTGATTAAAACTGTTTTCCCCCTGTCGTCCCGGGTCAGTAACGCCGCCGTAACATTTTGATTGGTCTGCCCTTCACGGCTGAATATCACTTCTGCATCCGGGGATACTCTGTCAATATTGTGTACGCTGCCAATAACAGTTTTGATATCCCCTTCCTCATCGCCGGACAACACTTTTATATTTATGGGAAACTCTCCGTTTTCTGTGAACTCATGGGTATATATGTGCGCCTCTTCCGAAACAGTCGGAATTGTGATTATCGACAAATCAGAAAAGGTTGTATATTCAACATTTATATCCCTATTTGTCAGCCTTCCGGAATCGCTGTATATAACATCCGCATATTTCTCCGGAGAGGTAATGGAATCTACTGCAGCAATCGCAGTACCGGCATTTCCTCCCTTGTCCATAAATTCAAAAGTAAAACTGCCGTTTTCCTCAAATACATGCCTGAAGCTCCCGTCGTTATTTGTCACTTCCACCGGCTCGTTAACGGAAAGATATACAGTAACCGGTGCAGTATCCGGTGTGGTATCCGGTGCAGTATCAGAACCGCTGTATATAATGCTTCCTATTGGAGCCTCCTTGTCTATATTTTTGACCTCCGCTTTTATACTTCCTTCATTGCCCAGATCATCTCTAAAAAGGAATATGAACTCTCCATTTTCGTCAAAGGTATGGGTGTTCCCTCCCTCGCTGAGAATAATAAAGCCGTTGTCATCCTCCAATTGAAGCTGTGCCGTGACCGACTCCCCGGTCCATTGATCCCTTGGGTGGGAATATACAACAGCCGCCCCGGGAGCCTCCTTGTCAATGTTAGTTACCTCCGCACTGACCCTGGTCTTATTCCCCGCCTCGTCGGAAATTATGAATTCAAATTCCCCATTGCGGTTAAATGTATATTTGTACGTTTCTCCATCCAACAGGGCATATTTCTTGTTCAACAGATAAGCGCTGTAATTGTCCGCCATAGAAAGCACAGCCGTTACATTTCCCAAGGTGGGCACAGTCACATCATAGGAAACCTCCCCTGTGGGTGCTGTCCTGTCCAACACTATGGAATCTGAGTATATTTCAGACAGATTGCCAACTCCGTCCATGTACCTGACAAATGCCTCCTGCTCCCCGTCCCCGGTATCATCAAGTGTCCAATTGCAATATGCAATGCCATTCTCAAAAATTACTTCCATCCAGTCTGCAGCATCTGCGGATATAGATTCAAGCAGGGCACTGTCCTCTGATAAAACGGCTCTGAAGGTTTTGTTCACTTCCCCCGACAGCTCATCTACGGTCAGCTTCAGGGAGACCTGAAGGCTATTTGTATAGTCCCTCTCAAAGCTTATATTCCCGGAAGGCTTTGTAGAATCTATGTCAAAAACCTCAGGGCAGCGTATCACCCTCTCATTCCCCAAAGCATCCTGAAGCAGTATGGACAAATACCACTTACCCTCAGTGATGAAAGCTTCCGGATATATTATCTCCCCGGAGTCAGAAGCCGGGTCCGCATCCATCCAGGCCCCAGGCTCACTCCTTGGGGCATCTGATATTCCATATCTGAACAATGATATACTACTATAATCATCCCTTAGTCCCGAATAGGCAAACATAACTGTTTTGGCCTTGCTTTCGGTATCACATATAAGGATTAATTCCGGGGGGCTGTTGTCAAAACAGAACTCCACAGGGTTGCCGTCCATGAACAATTCCTCTTCCAGTACATTTTTCGCATTGTCCTTAACCCTTATTTTCAAATGATACCTGCCGTTAAGATTTTCGTCGCTGTATACCTTTATTCCCATCATCTGCTGGTTAAAACCTTCAAATTCTGCGGGGATCACTTCTCCGCTTACAGCGTCTATCCAGTTGACAGACATTTCCTCTTCAAGCAAACTTGGTCCTGAGCTTTCATCAAATATGCTCACCATAACACTGTGAGCCTTCTTAAATATCTGCGGCTCAAAGGGCTCCGCCAAATCTGCAGACCCAACAATATTAATATGCGGCGGTTCAAAATCATACCAGATCGGCTGCTCAAAGGTGCTGCAATTCCAAAGCTCATCGTAATATCTGACAATCAGCTTGTAATATCCTGATTGTATGACTTTGTCAAGCACCCCCGCTATATCTGCAGTCCGCTCTTCACCCGTGCCCTCCAGGTCCAGAGCCTTCCACATACCGCTGTCCACAATACCTCCGGATATATCAGGATCATCTATTGGCTCAAATTTCAGAGACCCATCACCTATAGCTGTCAGGAACGCATACAGGAACTTGCCCCGCAATGCCCTGTCCTTTACCTGATAATGTGCCGATACAGGTTTTCCTTCGATATATTCTATCTCAGAATTAATAACTCGGGGGCCTTCACAATCGAAATAAAAGCCCTTCCTTTTAGTCACGCTTTCCCCTGATCCGTTCACTGCCAGTACATTCAAATAATACATCCCCTCTAAGGGAGTGTCTTCCTTTGTTGTACTTATTGTGTACCTGCCATCCCCTCCGGGCAGCAAAATTTTTTTGAAGCTGCTTTTGTCAATATTGCCGG
>CAYURW010000072.1:0-13896 GCA_964447145.1 uncultured Clostridiaceae bacterium | reverse complement strand
AATTATGTAATTATGATCTATATGGAAGAAATTGATTAAACAATTTAGTTTTAAGTTATTTTCACAGTAAAATATACCAATAGGTCCCATGTGTTCGCATGTTGAAGAAAATTTGCTTATTTTTTGGACAAAATTTCGAGTATGGGACAAAAAAGTACAATATTATTGAGTTATGTAAACTGAAAAAAGGATTATGTAAACGAATTTGGTGGATTTAAGCCGAAATTCAGTCCCATAATCAAAAATTTGTCCAATAAGTTGAGGTTTTATTATGAAAGAATATTTGAGTCACTTTTCAGCCGCCATATTGTGGGATATCCCGTATATAAGCAACATCATCGGGTTCAAAACCATAGATACTAACCCGGTTAATATCACTGTATCCAAGCACGATGAGCGATTTCGCAAAAACGGTAAATTTGTCCACTCATGCGAGCTCGCACTTCCGGCTGGCGCAATAACAATACGAGATGGCAAATCGGTTGCATCGCCCGAATTGCTATTCTTGGAACTTGCAAGCAAATTGAGCATCCACCGGCTAATACTTCTGGGACTGGAGCTGTGCGCACATCCTCCCGGCGAACCTTCCAAGTCGATCACGACCGAGCAAAAGCTTAATAAATTTCTTACAAAAACCCGGGGGCATTATGGACATCATAATGCCGTACGGGCGGTGAAATATGTGAAAAATGGCTCTGCGTCAATCATGGAGTCCCTTGCCTATATGATACTGACATTACCACACGTATTAGGAGGATATGGACTTAGCGGTGCAGTTTTTAATTATGAGCTCCTGTTGAAAAGTAAAGATGGATGTTACGCGCAAAATCGCTTCTATATGGACTTATTTTACAAAGAGGAAAAATTAGCTGTTGAATATGAAAGCTTCGCTTATCACAATAACCCGACGGAGCAGAGCAGAGATATGCTGCGATCAGCCAGACTTGAGGGGCAAGGCATAGTTGTGATGAGGCTTAGTACCATTCAGTTGTACAGCAAAGATGCCTGTGGGGAATTTGCCAGAACCCTTGCTGCACGTCTCGGAAAGCGGATACGTATACGCACAAAAAAGTTCGCCGAGATGCACAACTCACTGAGGACTTTGCTGCCGGACGGAAACTGATTAACACTCTGCACATTGCCATCGCAATCACAATTGAGTATGAGGCAACTCATTAATGCTTGCTATCCAGTGGGTACTCATTGCGTATATTGCGCAATCACAATAAATAGAGGCGTTGTCCCTTGCGGGACAACGCTTTCATATGATCTCTGCATTGAATTATATATTTCGAATCAGTCTGAGTATCTGCATATCAGTCTGTACCTTTGCATATCGGTTTGTGCCTCTGCATATCAGTATGTGTATTCCACATCAGTATGTGCCTCTGTATATCAGTCTGCGTATGGTTCAGCAATTTTCCCAATGAATCATATTTTGTGCCGTTCCTTACTTATTATTATCCCCTTCCGTATCTCCCGCATCTCCCGAACCCCCCGCACCTGTGCCGTTATCCGGCAGAACCAGCTTCTGCAGTACTTCTATATATGTGCTGACGGGTTTGCTCTCCTCATTGTGGGTGTCCGAAACTATCAGATGGACCTCATACTTTCCGGCTTCATGGAATGTATAGGTTATATTCTTGTCCGGGGAGTTGTATACAGGTCTTCCATCCTTGGATATTGCCCATAGATATGATACCACACTGTCATTATCGTCTGGATCATAGGACTGATTGGTAAAGACAACTGTCTCTCCTTCGAATACCTGATTTTTGTCGGCGACAAACTGGGACATGGGTTTTGCATTCTTTGGCGCAGGACCTTTGATTGCCATCCAGATCCCCCCTGCCAGCAACAGTATAATGGCAATAGCTGCAAGTCTCCGGAGAGGTAAGAGCTTGCGCCTTACCTTTGCCTTCTGATAGTTCTTTCTCATCTGGTTGTCAACTGAGCCGCCTCCCATAAAAACAGAAAACAAAAGCAGACTCTTAAAATCATTGTATATCTTTGCTGCGGATTCGTATTTCCCCTCCAGGCAGTTCTGTACTATGGGGAAAAGAGCAGGGGGCATGCTGTTTTTTGCATTATTCAAATCCGAGGCTACCGTATTTGCAAATATGCCGCAGATTATTTCACCGGCTTTTTTGCATACGTCACTTCGTGATACAGACATCATGTCCTCGGTGATCTTTAAATTGCAATTGACGCAGATGCTTTTTCTGCCTGTTACAGTCAGATTGTTAACATCGCAAAGGGAGTATACAATAAACGGGCTGAATTTTTCAATTTCGGTGAGTTGAGAAAGAAAGCTGTCTGTCAGGTACATTTTTTCTGTAAGCCTGAGGCTGTTTTCGGCCAGATATGTTTCCATTGAGGGGCCTGTGCAGATATTGCAGACTACATAGAAACAGAAATTTGCGTAGAATGTTTCAACTATATTTCTGATATTGCCGCATTTTTCTTTTGAAAAGCTGTCTTTCATGGTATATATAATTTCAGTGTCCCTGAATTCGTTGACTATAAAGCGGGAGGGATCCTCCGTACCCGATTTTTTGGCTGCATATATGGATTGAAGCTCATTGGAAAACAAAGTTGACGTTATTTCGTATTTGCCTTCGATGACAAGATTGTCCAAATTATCCATACAACCACCTCGATATTACAGTATTCTACACAAAACAAATATTTCCTTTTTATATGCAAAAAAATGCAAGATTTTTTGTCATAATTTTGGTAAGAGGGTCTCTGGTCCTAGGATTATCTTACTCAGGGATTGAAAACACAGTCAGGGCATGAATTGATTCTTAGGTATTGTAAATAGCTGCTTTTATCATAACTTGGCAATAAAACCATACCTCTTAGCCTTTCCTTATTTAGGAATTGAAAGCGCAGGCGGGGGATGAATGGCTTCGTAGGTATTGCAAATGGACTCCTCCGCTTTAACCTAACGCACAAGAAGTCCCCCACCTCTTAGCAAAGCATAGGCGGTGGGAGTATTTCGCACAAAAAAAGTGCACCATTTAGGTGCAATATGAGTGGGGTTAACGATTGTGCATACATATTCCTAATGTATATTGATCAAGTAAGTTCAATTATAAAGCAAAAGGAATAAATATGCAACACCTTTGTGAAAAATACGTGAAAAATGTGTGTAAAGGTTGTGAAGCTCAGCGAAAATACATAGGGCATGTGAGATAAGGGAAGTGTGTGAAGAAATATGGGGTATAAAGTAAACCTGCCAATGCTTATTTGAGAGTAACTTTAATGCACAAAAACTTGCAAAACCCCAGTATTAGTGTCTATACTAAAAAATTTTGCACATACCCATCTGAAAAATCGGATTTGGTCAAAATATTTGTATGAAGGTAACTTGTGATATAATTAATATAGCTGTACAACTTCAGTCATTTAAGAAAAATGTCGATAAATTTATATAGGTACAAGACAGGCACTAGGCACAATACAGGCACCAGGCACCAAGCGCCAGGCACAATACAAGCACCAGGCACCAAGCGCCAGGCACCAAGCGCCAGGCACCAAGCGCCAGGCACCAGGCACCAGGCACCAAGCGCCAGGCACCAAGCGCCAGGCGCCAGGCACCAAGCACCAAGCACCAAGCACCAAGCACCAATAATACGGAGGTTCCCATGAAAAGAATTATTCCCAATCCAAAAAGGCTAATATCATTTTTTGCAGTATTCATACTGGTTTTTTCCATGCCCTTAAACATTTTCAGGGTCAATGCCGCCGAAGTGATGACAATTACCTATGAGGTAACTGCAATGAGCAAAGAGGAGCAGGATCCGGAGAGCCCCATAAAAGCCGGGGAAAGGCTGGTTATTGGGGGGGAGGGCTTTGATAATCCTACAGTCAGGGCAGGGGAATCCGGAATGGTAAGGCTTAACATAAGCCCCGAATCCAATGAGTACGAGATAATAATAGACAGCAAGTCCGAACTGGACAAAATAAAAGGCCTTAACAACAAAATAAGGGTGTTCAATCAGGGAGGAACCGTAGACCTTACCGGAGCAGGGATAAGCTTCAACCTTACCGGCATACCTTCAATTGGCTCCGTGTCTAAGGACAAGGCATATGTGGGGGATTCCCTGGATATTTCGGGTACTGTATTTGACAAGCTGGATACAGTCAATGATAGAATTTTTGTTTCGGGCACATCCTACAGCCTGAGTAATGGCAATGACGGAAATGACGAGACCGCTGACATTATGAGCGACAGCCGCATAGTGATCAACAAGCTGAAATCCCCCAATGATACGGGGCTCAGCCATGTGAGGATAGTCCGCAGCCTTGGGGGAGACAGCAGGTATCAGATCATTTCCCAATTGAGGAATTCCATCATGGTGGTAAATGAGCTGAAGGGAATTACCTTTGAAAGGATAGATCCCAACTCCGGCCCAAAGGGAAGAATCAACAACATAAGCATATATGTTTCAGAAGGGGGTTCAAACCTTACCCCCAACATGAGAATATTCATACAGACCATTGATGCCCAATACAGCCTGAAGGAAGCAGAGGCTGTCAATCTGGGGACAATACAATCCGGAAGCGATGTGATAGGACTCAGGGCACGACTGCCGGCAAGCTGGACAGATGCGGGAATAGTTGATATAGTGCTTACCACTCCCGACAGGGGAAGCGAGGTAGTGTACAAGAATGCCTTCATATTCCTGGACATTGGGAATACCCTAAGCATCGACTCCGACGGGATAATACCGAATTTTAAAAAAGAAACCGAGCAGAAGAACGTATCCATAGACGGTCGCAACATAGGATATTTTGCAGCATTGGGGTATGATAAAATAATTGATTCAACTTATGATGAAATAATCGGGTATAAAAAATACGGGGACTTCCCGCAGCTTGGGGACATTTCCTCATACAAGGTAAAATATAAGGGGATTTATGACATAAACGGAGACGGGTACACCCCCGGTCTTGACCCCGAAGTTACCATAATGAGGGAAATAAGGGTGTACATAAGCGGTGAGGCAAAAATCCAGGAGGATCCTGCCAACAAGTTCACATTGAGCCGGGACAAAATTATAGTGAAGCCCCCCGACGTCAACCTTCTTGTCAAGGAACCCACAAAGGTGGACGTAGCGATAAGGACGACCACTACTATTTTCAAAGAGGTGAACCCCACCACAATGGAGGTTTATTACCTTAGAAGCGAGGAAGCAGTATTGACAAGGGGTTTTACCTATTATCCCGACGTGACTTCCCCGTATTTTGAAATGGATGGTATTACCCCCCGCTACGGCCCCAACGACAAGGTCATATACATGACCATTAAGGGCAAGGACTTTGAGGTCATGGAGGACGGAACAAAGCCAAGGGTTATGATAGGGGACAGGACCATTGAAGAGGACCCCGACACTCCCGGTCAGGAGATAATGGTATTTGACAAGGACAACAAGATCGTGGACGGGAGGATTATAAAAAGCGGCACAAAAATAAAATTCAGACTTCCGATCAAGGATGACGATGCAGCGGGAGGCGCAGACGTAAAAGTGATCAACCCCAGTGAGGGGCAGTTCACCGTTTCCAACGGATTTGAATTCAGGAACCCTTCAAGGGAAGAGATTAAAATGCCTAAAATAAATGAATTGAAGGAGGCCTATGCAGATATCCGGGGTGGGACTGCAAGCGGGGAAAGGGTGCTCATTACGGGGGAAAACTTCGATACCTCCGCCGATGCTACTCCCAGGATATATGTGACAATAGACGGAGAAAAGGCCAATGTCTCGGAAAAAGTATCCTCCGACGGGAAAACCGTGACTATAATACCTCCGCCGGGAACTCTTCCGGGGCCTACGATATTGCAGCTCATAAACGAAGACGGTTCACTGGCAAGTGCAGCCTTTGACTATAAGCTGATAACCTCCAATCCAAAAATCACCGGAATTATACCGTTAAAGGGCAGCAAGGGTACGAAGCTCATTATTAAGGGCGAGGACTTTGTGTTTCCCGATAACACAGTGGAATACAACGATTCCAAAAGGAAGGGCTCAGTGGTCATTCTGGACGGAATGGAGCTTAATGCATATAAATACAACAACCTTGGGCAGATAACCAATGGAGGGACAACAAGCATATATTACGAGGACGATTTTGACACCTATTACCTGGACGGCCATATGGTAGAGGTGCAGGATCTGAACACCATATATGTTGACGTACCGGACAGGTTTTACAGCTTTGCGGGGGAGGGAAGCCCAGCCCCTTATCTGAAATGGAAACAGGTTCCTCTCGGGTCTCTGAAGGTAGAGGTGCTGAACCCTGACGGGGCAAGGTCCAAGGAGGACGTCAGGTTTAACTTTATGAAACCTGCCACAGCCCCCGTTATAAGCAGCATTACCCCCAACAGCGGTTCTGTGGATGGAGGAACTGTTGTGACAATATTGGGCTCTGATTTTGTGAAAAATGAACTTGAGGTATATTTTGGCTCCGAAAAGTGCAAGCAGCTGGAATTCATAAACTCTACAACCCTAAGGGCACTGGTGCCCAAGTATCCGTACCAGCTTCCCACAGGGGCGGATGAGCTTCTGGTTCCGGTCATGGCCGTAAACTTTGACGGGGGCACTGCAGTATATCATGATAAAACTGCAGGAAAGGGCTTTGTTTACAGGATCCCGGGAAGTAATCCCAAAATTAATTCAATAACCCCAAACAGGGCATCTGCCGCCGGGGGAGAATATGTGGTATTAAACGGCCAGGACTTCAGAAGGGACCCCGAGGACATGACTGAGGAAGGGTACCCGAAGGTATACTTCAACGGAAAGGCCGCCTTGGTGGAATGGCTGGATCCGGCAAAGCTGAGTCAGAACAGCATAAGGGTAAGAGTTCCCTCCAGCCAGGTTTCGGGCCCTGTTGATGTTGTGCTTATAAACTATGATTCTGGTACGTGTACCTATAAGGGTTTTAGCTATGCGCAGTCACAGCCAAAAATAGACAGTGTTATGCCGGGCTCAGTCAGCAAAAACGGAAATATAAACATTCAGGTAAACGGAAGCGGCTTCCGGGCAGGGGGCACAGGGGACCTGTTCACTTCTGCAGCAGAGAAGGTCAACAGGCATATGGGCCCCGGCACAAATGCCGCAGCTTCCATTGGCATAATTGCTGCCTTAGGCGACGAATCCACGGAAGACAAAAAGATGATCGACACCGTCATAGGCCCGACCTTTGCGGTAATAGGGGATCTGAGATTTGACTGCAAGGTCATATACGGGGTGCAGGAGCAGGTAAGGGTAAAAATATCCCAGGCCTCCGACAGCGCCCACAACGCAATAATCAGGTATCATGCGGATGCAGAGGGGGAACCGGAATTTGACTCTCTTGCCGAAGTGGATATTACAGTCGGATCATCCCACCTCTTTATAATAAACCACAAAATGGACCTAGGGAGCACTGTATCCTACGATGAGGGGATCCTTGCGGAAACAACCCCGTCTTCTGTTATTATTACAAGAAGGATAGCACCCTATGCCAAAGTGACGGGTACAGACAACCAGGTCGATTTGAAGACTCCTCCCATAAGCAAGCTGGGGACAAGGAACCTGAGAATAATAAACGATGACGGGGGAACGGCGGCAAGTCCGGTCATAATTATGAACCCCGACAGCAGCCCTGTAATAGAGAGCATCGATCCCAAAAATAAGGCAAAGAGGGCAGCGGATAACCAGATAGTGGATTATGCCCCGGAGAATATTGCTGATTACAGCGAATTATATACCTTTGTGCCTTTGGACGGCGGGGCCTTCCTGACTATATCAGGGGCCGACTTCAGAAGGAATGTAAAGGCATATCTTAATGATAAGCTCCTGGAGATAGTTTCAAAAAGTGTAAATGACGACCGGCTGGTGGTGAAGGTGCCAAAGGGCGCCGCCGCAGACGCCGACAGGGATTTTAGAATAGTCGTGGTAAATGAGGACGGAGGGACCTTTGATTCAACCATGCTGGAAAGGCCCCATTACATACGGTACAGGTCCCCTGACAGCTATCCTGTCATTTCCACTATAACCCCAAACAAATCCTCAAGCAGAGGAAACAATACCATAAAAATCACAGGGAAAAATTTCTGGGCGGGGGTCAAGATTCTTATTGACGGTACGGAGTGTGTTACCACAAGAGCCGGAGAGGGAGATTTCGCCGGGGACAAGTCCCCCTCCTATGAAAATATTTATGGGGCTGTTCCTGCGGGAATGACTCCCGGGAAGAAGACCGTACAGGTGCAGAATACAGACTTTGGAATTGCAGAGGTAAAGGACGGCCTTACAATAATAAGCTCTCCGGAAATACTGAGGGTCCTTGACTCCGGGGGCAGTGAGCTGAATCCCCTTATACTGTCAGTTGAAGGGGGAGAGGCAATAAAGATCGAGGGGCTGCAATTTTATGCCGGTGCAAAGGTAGTGTTCGGGGCAACCCTCAAGGCAGCCTCCAACCTTGATCCGGGGGAGTCAGGGGCATCCTGCCTCAATATAAACAATGCAGAAATGGTAATAATAGGGGGTACTCCCGCAGAGGGGAAGCTGGAGAGCGACGGAAGTCTCACCTGTACTACGCCTAAGCTTTCCATGGGGTCAACCTCCATACTGATACTGAACAGCGACGGGGGAGTAAGCAATGTAATATCCGGCTCCTACGAAAAGCCTCTGCCGGATTCTCCCACAGGAATAATTCTGGAGCCTGTGGATGGAGATACAATGAAGATAGAATGGGCAAAGACAGAGGGAATATTGTACTATGAACTATTTTTGTCCACAAGCAATGACGGGAAGGAATCCCTGGACGGTTATCAGTACATGGGGAGCATAGTTCCCGCAGAGATAAGCCCCACAAGGCTGAGATACTTTATAGACGGGCTGAGCCCTTCCACATGGTACAGCGTCAAGCTGAAATCAGTGAATATGTTTGGAGTCTCAAACATTTCAAGGGCGACACAATACAGGGAGACAAAGGATTATATAAGAGTCACCTATTACGAGGCCGAAGGGGATATTATAGGAGGCATAAGGCAGAGTGATTCATATATTGTAAGCGGTTCCTCCGTCACATGCTACATAGGGGAAAAATCCCTGAAGGAAAAAGGGTTGATAATAGATTTTGAGCAGCCGGCTTATCTTACAACGAATTTGAGATCGATTAACGCAAGCCTTGGACTGATAATGAAATACCCCGAAAGCACTGTACAGATGGGGGACAGGGATGCGGAAATAAAAATGAAGCTTTTGAACCTGAAGGTTGCAGAAACGGAGTCAATAGGAGCCGGAGAACGTTCTGACAGCGCGGTAAGCGTCAGTATTAACAAGTCCCTTGGAGTAAGAGGGGACGAAGTCAGGATGAAGCTCAAAAGGGGCTACGGAATAATAGTAAACCCCTTTGGCATAGACCTTGGGCTGCAGATAAAAAATGAAAAAAACAGGATAAAAAGCTTCAACGGGGATATAAGCATTGTGATGAAGTATGCGGAATCCAGGAGAGCCCTGTATCCCGGAGGCATCTATATTGCTTATTATGACAACAGTACAAAGAGTGTGGAAATACTTGACACCTACGATGAACCCAGTAAGGCATACAGCAGCATTTCAAAAGCAGGAGAGTATCTGCTGGTAGGGAAAATGACTAAGTAGAAATGAAGGAGTGGACCCTATGTATAGAAAAAATAATATAATATTGTGCATATTGATTCTTTCCCTACTCCTCGGCTCTATTCCCGCATTGGCTGAGGACATCGCATATACCGGCACCCCTTCCGGGGAGGCCCTGATAAAAAACGCCACCTACACGGACATAGGGCAGAGCCCTTATGCAGAGGACATAATGCGTATGAGTGTATATTCCGTAGTAAGGGAATACGGTACAAGCACCTACCGCCCCAATCAATCAGCCCTGAAGCAGGATATACTTGCCGCACTGGTAAGGGTCATAGGGAAGCAGGAGGATGCAGTAAGGCAGGGAGAACGGCTGATGGCCGCCAATCCCTCCTTGAGCCCTGTAAATGCATACCTTATGGGCCATATGGAAATTGCGAGGGCAAACGGAATAATCAGGCAGGCGGAAGCTGACGGAATGTCCGCCCTGACCCGGGCAGAGGAAGACCAGGTAAAGGCGGAGGCCGACAAAGCAAAAAAGGCAAACTGGAAAATGACAAAAGCCCAGTATGATCAATTGTTAAGGCAGCTTACGGAAGAAAGGGCTTTTCAAAAGGCGTACAAATCGCCGGCAACCAGGGAGGAAGCGGCCCTGTGGATAGCAAGGGCCCTGAAATTCCAGCCCGTTACAGGGGCGGAAATCAAGAACGTTTACAATTATAATGACTGGAACACCATAAAGACTGAATACCTTCCATATATTGAGGAGGTTTTGAAAAGGAACATTATGGCCGGAAAGTCAGGCAGCTTTTTGCCCAGAGGCAATATGACAAAGGGTGAAATGGCGGCAGTAATGAGCGCCGCATCGGATCATGCCCTGACGGAGCTTGGCTTTACAAAGGGCTTCGGCACGGTTTCCGAAGTAATAAGGGCTGCGGATTTTCAGCTGCCCTCAGATACATATACCACTAAAATAGTAATAGACACTCCTGCTCCGGAGTCTATCAGCATCAACGTGAGCAAAAGAGGCAGCACAGGGGACCCAAGCCGGGAAGCAGTGCCGGTTATTAAAAATGGAAAGATAGGCAATGAAAGCCTCATAGCAGAGGGGGACATTGTAGAATATACTGTTTCGGGAGACAGGGTCCTGCTGCTGCAGGCGGCAAAGCTCAAGGAAATTGACGGCATTTTTCACTCCTTTGACCCGAAACAGAATATAGTGTTAATGACAGACCGGAATAACAAAAGCCATAGCCTTAAGGTGATGCCGGATTCTGTGATAAAAGCCCAAAAGGAACCTGTTGATATCGGACGCATCGAGCCGGGAAGCGCAGCGAAGGCGATCTATGCAGGCAATATGCTGAAATCTCTTACGGTAGAGATACCCGCCGAGGTAATAAGCGGTACGGAGCAGGCTGTAAGGATACTTCATGCCGATGCTTACGGAAGGATAATAAAGGTGGCGGACCGGTACGATAACAAAGAGTATTACGAGCTTGCGGACAATGCGGCAGTATACATAAACGGAGACCTTCAAGGAATTGAAGCCATAGGCTTTGATCAGGATGCAGTAATAAGGCTGCTTAACGGGAAGGTCTATGAGGTCAGCATAATAACGGGCATCCAGGAGGAGGACCCGTATAGAGATATAGTATTTACAGCCAGAGTCAGGGATGTATCCACAAAGGGAATAACCCTGATAAAGGATGACGCTTCCGGAGGAGAAGAGCTTTATACAATAGACCCCAACGCCCCTGTAATAAAAAGCAGAAACGCTGTGAGCACTGCGGTATTGAGGCAGGGGGATCGGGTCAAGGTTTATCTGAACACTTCCAACGAGAGGCATATCACCAAGCTTGAGGTGCAGGGGGAAGGTCTGCTGGTTGAAAGGATTTACAAGGGCGATATAAAGGATGTGAACTATGATACCGGAGAACTGATATTGTCCAATGTGTACTACTGCGGATACAACGGCTGGGTAAAAACGGGGGATTACAGCAAATATAAGCTGGCCGGGGATTCCGCCCTTTACAGAAGCGGTTTACCGGTGAGCAGGGATGTGCTTAAGGACAGCATAGGGAAGACTCTGTATGCGGCCTCAAGGAAAAGCTACGGAACTGAAGAGATAGTAAAGGCAGTCTTTAAGGACGGCTATGAGGATACATTGACCAAAAACATCACGGAGGTAAAATGGACAACCGGGCAGATGAGCGTTTCGGACGGAAGGAAGATAGGTTTTAATGACGGTACTATAATAGTCAAGGATGGAAGACTTCTGGATGTCGCATTTTTGGATAACGATTCCTGGGCATTCATAGTGCAGAACAAGACTATGCAGGGAGTGAGCACAGCCCCGGTCATAAGCTTGGGAGCCCCCGGAGAATTGTTTGACTACAGGATAACAAAGGGTTATTTGTTCGAAATAGGAAAGGACCACTATAATATAGATAATTCCCATATTCTCGGCAGCAACAGCTGGGACCCGGAAGGGGAGGCGACCTTCCTTTTCAGCAATGAAACCGCAATATATGACTGCGTGTTTGAAAAAGCCGAAATAAGCAAGGATGATTTTGTCGCCGGGGGGTACAAGCCCTTTAAGTATTCCTGGCCCAATTACAAGACCTCCGGAGCCGGGAAGGATGAACATGAATGGGATAAATACCACTACGACTATGAAAATTACAGAAAGAACACCAAATATCATGAGCATATCCTGACCTATACCATTTCAGACGGCAGCGGGAATGCTCAGGGTGTCTATCTGTACAAAAAGGACAAGGAAGCCTTCAATCCCGAATACAAGCATACTGAAAGGGTAACGATAGGAACTCTCAAAACAGCGGATATTGCCAATAACCGGCTTATTGTCACAGATGTCAGGGAATATCTGGAGGGAAGCGGAAAATGGGGGCCCGGGGCGCCCAATGTGCCGGTTTCCACTGAAAAAGCTTTTGTATTCAAGAATGGAAGAAGAATTGAGCTTATGGAGCTCAGCACAGGGGATAATCTCTACATAGTATCCCAGGATAACTTTGCTTTGCTTATCATAGCGGAATAGGGAGGCGTTGATATGAAAAAAACAGCAGCGGCATTAATGATTATGTATTTACTGTCCCTTTCGGTATCCGCCGCTCCGGGCTATGATCCCGGTGTAATGGGGGACGTAACTCCCAAAAAGAACGAATACAGATACAGCGAGGTAATATTTGTCACCGGGGAGCCGATAATTCTTGAAGGAACGGTAGAAGTAAGCAGAGATGCCAAGGGGATCAAAACCACCCTGAAGTACGCACTGGAAAACAAGGCAAAAAGTGCTGTGCTGGACAGGAGCGTCATATACACGAATTCCACACCGGATCCGGCAGCAAACGGGCAGACGACGCAAAACACCGCCCTTGATCCCAAGTGGAGCGAGAAAATAGAGGTGGGAAGCGACAGCTTTGAGCTTATTGATTACAAGCTCTACCCCACCCATATAAAGGATGACAAAACAGTCATAAGCTATTCCGTCACCAATTGGAATGGAAGGAAGATATATTCCAAAAATGACGATATAGGCCAGGTGGACATAGATATCAGCGCAGAACAATATGGTTACCGGAATTTTTGGAGCTCCACAGAGACCGCTTTTGTAAAAAATATAATTACATATAAGTATAAGGGGGCCCTATCGGACACCTCTTATAAGGAGGCATACGGAAGCGTGGAATTTGCGGTATCCGGTTCAAGCCTCAAATCTCTTCAATATGCCTCCAACAGCCCTGTAGACATAAGCTTCAAAGGGGGGTATATTATGAAGGAGGGAAATGAAAACACTATCTCCTGGTCCTATGATCTTCCCCGACAGAATTCGGGCATTCCCGAGGGCAAAAGGAACACAGGCAAAAACAGCATGAAGCTGACAACAGTTCCGAAACAGACAAGGCTTCCGGCACCGGTCATAAAGGATATAGGGCCAAGCTACTGGGCGGCCCAGGATATTATCAAGCTTGTATCCATGGGAATTGTAGATCTTACGGGCAGTGACTATTTCAGGCCCTGGAGCTTTATGAGCAGGGGAGAGTTTGCCAAAGGAGTGATCAAGGCATCGGATATGTCGGAGGACGTGAAGGGCAAGCCCAAAAAAAGGGAGCAGCTTTTTATCGATGTGGAAAACAGCCACCCCTATGCAGAATACATAGACAGGATCTCAACAGCGGGGATAATGGAGGGGCGCAGCAAAAACAGGTTCGGGCCGGACGAATATGTTACAAAGGCGGAGGCGGCGGCTGCTTCCCCGCCG
>CAYURW010000071.1:0-13973 GCA_964447145.1 uncultured Clostridiaceae bacterium | reverse complement strand
TTGAGCTTGTTGGCGACGGCAAGCCTAGATAGATGATCATCCAATACAGAACCCGGCTTATAGGCTTACTCATATATCATTAGTTCTGAGAAATTAGTCATCAAATGCGGCGAAGCCGCTTTTTTTTATTTTACTGCGAAAGTATCCTTAAGCTGTTTTGGGGTTATAGTTCCCATAAGCATAAGCAGCAGGAAAAACAAAGCAAGACCTGTAAGGCTTGATATTATCATATTGAAGCTTCGGATATCATTTCTTATCATAAAAAAATTGATGTATTTTATTGCAGTGATCATTCCGGCAAAGGCGATAAAGGGCTTAACCAGCACATTTCCGTATTCTATTCTTATCCTGCGGATATGCTTTATATCTAACAGATTCCAAAGGCATATCAGCACCGCACTTGCGCAGAATCCGATCACAAATCCGTATATTCCTATTTTGGGGATCGGTATCAAAAAATATGAACAGATAATTGAAATAATGATATGCAAGAGGGAGTTCTTCAGGACTACGTGCTGCATGCCCACCCCGTTCAATATAGCAAAGAGAGTGAACTGCCAGTATTCAAAAAAACAAACGAAGGCCATAATGAAAAGCATATTTCCGGCTTCGGGGCATTTAAAGAATATGCGACAGAGCTCCCAGGGATAGATTACAAACAGCGCAGTGGATGCAAAGGCAATTACTGAAGTGATTTTTAGTGAATCATTGCACTTTTTGTTTAATGCTGTCCAATTGCCGGCAGCATACGAGGAAGCAATTGCGGGAACCAGAGTGATGCCAAGGGAGGATACTATAATGAAAGGGAAAAATAGTAGCGGCATAACCATACCGGTCACTTGCCCATAAAGGGATAAAGCGCTGGAATTGCTGTATCCCGCAAGGCGAAGCTGCATGGGCACAATAACGGCAATAACCATATCCATGATTGTTGTCAATGCGCCGCTGAGAGACAGGGGAAGAGCGGTTTTCAGTATTCTAGCTGCGATTTTTACTGTCAAATCGGTATTCTGCCCTGCCGAAGTCACAGGTCTTCTAATTCTGTATTGGAGATACAAAAGGATTAGGCTTACAAATTCCCCTGCTGCCATTCCGGCCATTACCCCTGCGCAAACATATTCAATGCCAAAGGGCAGCAGGTAGTGAACAGTCAGAAGAAGCCCTGCAATTCTTATCAATTTTTCCAATATATCAATAAGTGCAGGGGGATTGACGTCCTGGAGGCCGAAAAAAAACCCTTTCAATACTGCACCCAGGGATATAAAGAATACTCCGGGGGTGAACACCAAAATTGAGAGGAATGTTCTATTATCTTTAAGTACATGATTTGCCAGGTAATCCCCATTGAAAAATATGAGGATACATAGTGAGAGGCTCCAGAGACCTATAGTTGCCCATCCTATTTTTACTATTTTGTACATATTCCTGAGGTTATTGTGAGGAACCTGCTCAGCAATCAGCTTTGAAACAGCAGTAGTGATCCCCCCGGAAACAAGGGTTATAAAAAGCAGGTATAGGGGGAGAACCAGCTGATATACTCCAATGCCCTCGGACCCGACCGCCCTGGTGAGAAACACCCTGAATATGAAGGACAGAGAGCCGGTTATAAGGTTGGTTATCGTCAGGATAAATGCCCCTTGTATATATGTGAGTTTGCTCATTATTTATCCCCCCAAAATACATTTGCATAGCATTAATAATGCATCTATAGCCCATCAATAATGAGTCTAAAGCTCATTAATAAAATCATCTATAACATATAATATTTTGGGAGCTGGAGAAATATTAATAAAATCCGATATGACATGAGGTATTACTGGATAAGAACAAATGCGTTTTCCCGAAGGGAATCTGGTGCAGGCACTTAAATCAAAAGGCGGCTGAGTTCAGCCGCCTTTTGCAATACTCTGCTATTTTACAATTTGTATCAGGGTTCCGTTTGAGAAGGAAAGAACAAGCATGTCTCCTACAATGAGGTCTTCGACATTTTTGCCGTCCTCGCTGTCAATTATTATTGTGATGCTTGAACCCACCGTATAGGTTCTGTTTTCTCCGTCTATCTTTACCGTTATCAATTTTTCTTCGGCTATTGTTATACCTTCCAGTTTTCCGGTAAGCTCAAGATTCTTATCCCCTGCTTCAACCTTTGTCGCTATGTTGTCAACCATTTCAATTTTTACAGTCATGCCAACCTTAAGGTCCTTAAACTCCTTATCGCTATTGTTGACTGTTATCTTAGCATCTCCGGGTATTGAAAGAGTTGTGGTGCTGCCATCAGAGTCTTCAACACCAATGGTTTTTTTGGAGTCATTTATAGTTTTTATTGTTCCGGATATCTCATAGGAATCAACAAGCTTTACTATATCCGAGTCGGCAATCTTGCTTCCATTTGTGTCTACGAAGGTTACTTTGCTGATATCCTTGAATTTACTGAATTTTATGATGCTATATGGATATTGTGTTTTCATGCCTACTGAGGGGAAGGGAGTAAACACCGATATCTCAGCCCTTACGATGAATTTACCTCCATCCTCTGTCTTATCAAGGGCTTCAAAGTTTACTTCATAGCCCGATGCAGTTTTCTTTCCCAATGCTGCGATAAGGTATATATTGTCATTGTATTCAAAAGCCTTATAGTTCTTTGCAAGCTTGAGATTATCAACCCGGGTCTTCAGAGGGGTTGCAAGGTTATCATATTCTATTGTATTAAAAGAAATGCTGTCTGTGGTCTTTCCTTTAGCACTTATCTTTATAACAATGTTATCTTTGATCTCCAACTCTATATTCATACCTTTTTTCAGATCGGAGAAGCTTGAGCCTTCATAATCATTTACTGTTATTTTTGCGGAGGAAGGTACTGCAAAGCTAATTTTTGACCCATCCTGTTTTTCTATTTTAACTGTCTTGCTTCCCGGGACCAGTTCGTAGATGACACCTTTTACCACAGAAGTCACAATAGGTTTTTCTATGTTTACTTCCTTGATTTTATTCCCATCGGTATCGGTAAATATTACATTTTTAATATTGTTGAAACTTTTGAATCTTACAACAGAATAGGGATAAGTCGTCTGGGTGGGATAATACCCCGGTGAAGGCTTATCGGAATACACCTCTGCCTTTATGGTATAATTGCCGCTTTTTTCAGTCCTTATCACACTTTCTATACTCATAGTATAGCCTTTCGTTTTTTGTTTTCCCATGGAGGCAATAAGGTATACATAGCCATCATATTCGTAAGCCTTGTAGTTTTGGGTAAGCTTAAGGCTATCCACATGATCCTTGAGAGGTGAAGGAAGGCTATTGTATTCAATTGCCTTGAAGGAGATGTCTTCTTCTTCTTTTGTGTCGGCAATTACTTTTGTTACTACGTTGTCCTTTAATTCAAGTTCAACATCCATGTCTATTTTAAGATTAGAGAAACCTGAATTCTTACGGCCGTTAACTTTTATTTCGGCTGAGGATGGAACGGTATAGCTTGCCTTGGAACCATCAGATTTTTCTATCTTAATCGTTTTACAAGAGGAAACCAGCTCATAGATTACCCCTTTTACGGAAGTAACCTTAACGGGTTTTTCTATATTGACTTCTTTTATTTTGTCCCCATCTGTGTCGGTAAATACTACGCTCTTTATTTTATCGAAGCTCTTGAACTTTACTGCAGCATATGGGTATGTGATTGCCTGAGTGACAGAGGATCCTTTTGATGGTTTTTCGGAATATACTTCTGCCATTATGGTATAATTGTTGTTTTTCTTGACTCTTGTCACGTCTTCTATGGTGATAGAATAGCCTCCGGTCTTTTGCCTGCCCATAAAAGCTATCAGATATATATAATTGTCATATTCGTAGGCTTTGTAGTTTTCTGAGGATTTGAGCTTTTCCACCTCAGTTTTAATCACATCGGGAAGGTTGCCTCCGGATACTTTGTTGAAGGAAACATCTGTTTCCTCTTCATCGCTGTCATCAATGCTGCTCTTTAACACCTCAACAAATATTACCTCTTGATCGTTATTTAATATAAGCTGGAGTATATCTCCTTCAACTAAATTCTTGATGGTGCCGAAAGAACCGTTTCTATAGATCTGTGCACCGGAAAGCACATTATAAGTGTGAGACACTCCATTTGTTTTTACTGTAATTCTATTCTTACTTGTATTCGCCTCTACAAATATTGTATTGTTTTTCCTGTTGTCCGTATCCGGAAGGTCAAAATTCCCTTCAGCTCTGTCAAGAAGGACTGCCATTTCCGCTCTCGTCACAGGCTGCATCGGGTTGAATTTGTTGTTATTGTCACCGATCATAATCTCTAGCTTATTTGCAAGATATACATAGCCTATCGATTTTTTCGGAATGGCGCTGCTGTCTTTGAAAGGAAGCTCCTTGTTCATATATTTTAATGCTTCGTCAGTCTTGCCCAATGCTCTTATTATATATTTGGCAATTTCGTGACGCTTTGCAGGAGCTGTGAAATTGAAGTTATCAAGCTCCTCAGGAAGAAGGATCCCATTTTTTATGGCGACAAATGCGTATCCAAGGCCCCACTCAGGTATATAACCCTTATAAGAGTTGTGTTTTTTGCCTTTATTCTTTTCGACCTCTTTTTCGTCTCCCGCAAGCCGCAGTACCATAGTAAGGGCCTCTAACTGCGTTACATTGTTGCGGGGCGCAAACATTCCCTGACCTACACCGTTCAGTATTCCTTTTAATGCCATCTTTTCGATTGAATTAAAGGCCCATTCAACATTCTTTGAATCAAAGAATTTGTAGTTTACTCCATTATAGGGAAAGACCGGGTTCAATAAACATGCAGATGCCTTTGCGACCTGAACCGGTTCGTGTAAACCCGCTGCCATAACCGTAGTATTAAAGGAAGAGAGTATGAATATTACTACAATCCCTATTGCTATTAATTTTTTCTTTAACATGAGTTTTCCTCCTTGTTTATTTCTTCTCTATACAATTCGGAAGCTGGCCATAAATTTCGGGAGTAAAATGAAAAATTATTTTTTTTTTGCTGAATCCGCATTGACAATGAAATTTCATTATGTTATCTTTTTAAGAAAGAAAACCTTTAATTTAGTCCGGAGAGGCTAGTAAGGTGCTTCATTTTACTTATGCGATTGGTTTAACCTTCGTGCCTCGGCATGGAGGTTATTATTTTATATTATAGGAGTGTGTCCGGCAAAGCTGGTCACTTACATGTCGGCGCAAGTCCGACCTGCGTATAGTATAAATATTAAGGCACATGGGCGGCAAACGCAGTAAAGCTGCATTTGTGCTGAAAACACAACAAACCTTTAAATTATAGTCCGGTGAGGCTAAGAAGGAGGAGAATACATGAGCTTTAAGGGCAGGCATTTTATTGATCCGAATGATTTCAGCCTGGAGGAACTTAATGATGTATTTGACCTGGCAGACAGGATAGTGGAGAACAGGGATGCATTTTCAGGGGTTTGCAGGGGGAAGATCCTCGGTACACTTTTTTATGAACCAAGTACAAGAACAAGGCTCAGCTTTGAATCAGCGATGCTTAGGCTGGGAGGGACGGTGATTGGGTTCTCAGATGCCAATACCAGTTCAGTCTCAAAGGGGGAGAGCATAGCTGATACTATACGGGTACTCAGCACCTATGCTGATGTAGCCGTAATGAGACATCCGAAAGAGGGGGCGCCAAGGCTGGCAGCCGAGTATTCTTTCATACCGGTAATAAATGGCGGGGACGGCGGGCATCAGCATCCTACACAGACGTTAACGGATCTTCTTACTATGAGGCGATATAAGGGGACATTGGAGAATCAGACAATAGCCTTCTGTGGGGACCTGAAATTCGGGAGGACAGTCCATTCATTGATAAGTGTTATGGCACGCTTCAGGGGCTCGAATTTTGTACTGATATCCCCCTCTGAACTTAGGCTGCCTGAACACTTAAAATTCAGCCTTAAAGAAAAGTATGGGGTGTGTATTGTTGAGACAGAGAATTTAGAAGAGGTCATTGACCGGGTCGACGTTCTGTATATGACAAGAATACAGAAAGAAAGATTCTTTAACGAGGCTGATTACATGAGGCTCAAAGATAGCTATATACTTAACAGGAACAAGCTGAAAAATGCCAAAGAGGATATGATAGTGATGCATCCTCTGCCAAGAGTTAATGAGATTGGCTATGATGTTGACAGTGATAAAAGAGCCGTATATTTTAAGCAGGCTGAATACGGCATATATGTAAGAATGGCGCTTATTGCGCTTTTGTTAGGAGTGGATGTAAATGTTGAAAGTAAATAGTATTTTCTGTGGAATAGTAATAGATCATATAACTGCGGGCAACGGGATAAAGATTTTTGACAAGCTTAAACTTGATGAGGTGAAATTTCCGGTAGTACTACTGATAAACGTTCCGAGCAATAAGCTTGGGAAGAAGGATATCATAAAAATCGAGAACAAAATAGATGTGGATCTTACAATGCTTGGCCTTATTGACCCAAACATAACCGTCAATATAATTGAGAAGGACAAAATAGTAAACAAGATGAATATAAGCATCCCTGAAGAGGTTCAGGGGCTGTTTGAATGTAAGAACCCGAGGTGTGTCAGCAACTCTGACGGATATGCAAGCCCAAAGTTCAGACTTGCCCACTCAAATGGGAAAATATACTATCAGTGCAGCTATTGTGAAGAACTAACCTCATACAGCATTTAAAAAGCAAATTCTTCCAAGACATTAAGGAAAAGTTATGCTATAATGGAAAAAAGGAGGTGTTGGTATGAATATACCGGTATTTAGCATTGGGATGTCAAAATCAGTTAAAAAGGTAATATCTCAGGAGGATACTGCATTCAACTATGGAAGCGGAGCTTTGAGAAACCTGATGGCAACACCAATTCTGGCGGCACTTATGATCGAAGCTGCTGTAAATACTATAGACCCCTTGCTTCCTGAGGATTATATCACAATTGGAAGGAAAATCGAGATCGAGCATGAAAACCCAACCAAAGAAGGAATGGAAGTATATGTGACAGCCAAACTTGTAGAAATAGACAAGAACATACTTACCTTTGAAATCACTGCCAATGATGAAGTTGGAAGAATCGGCAGGGGATACCATGAAAGACAGATAGTGAATAATAGTATTTTGATGAAAAAAGTCGACGAAAGACTTGGAATGTTCTAGCTTTTTGGGGCAATAGCTTATTTACAAAACTTATATATTGTGATAGTATTATTAATACCAAAATTAAATATAACAATGCGCTGAATTCATTCGAAGCGGGGGAACCAATTTATGGGGTGAATCTCTATCAACATAGAGTAGGGTCAACTTCTTTCGACCCGAATCCGTCAGCTAACCTCGTAAGCGTAGAGAGAAGGAGATAAGAGCCGGAGCATATAGTCTCATTTCGTTTAAGACTTTTTGCCCGTTATTGCCAAAAGCAAAAAGCCGCAGATATCTCTGCGGCTTTATTGTTCAAATCTTCTTTTCAACAAACCTAAACTGCAGACACTCAAACTTCATATCAAATTCTAACCTTTATACTTTTCTATTTAATGCAAATAATTTTGCTGTTTAAGTCCTTTATTTGCTGTACCCAAAATTTTCAATCAGCAAATAAGAGTCCTGCAGGTTTTAGAGTGAAAACGGATGGAGGGATGGTAATGAGCAATAAAGTTGGCATAATAATCGACAAGCCAAATCTGCAGATAGACAATGTGGAGGCAGGACATTCCAACGAACAAAAAGAGGTGACTGCAGCAAGTATCAACAAAGTCCTAAGCAAGAAATACGAGACAGAGATGATTGTTGCAGACTCAAAAATTATTGAGAAGCTTATGAATAGCGATATTGATATTGCTTTTAACCTCAGCACCGGGATAAGGGGAGAGAGCAGACAGTCCCAGATACCCGCAATACTGGAGATGGCGGGAATACCTTATGTGGGCTCAGGGGTCCTTGCTCATGGGCTGGCCCTTAACAAGGCTGTAGCAAAGAAAATTTTTCATTTTCATGGTATCCCTACACCTACCTTTCAAGTATTTCATACAGGAAATGAGAAATTGGATCCAGGCTTGATTTTTCCTCTGATAGTCAAACCGGGGTGTGAGGGGTCAGGGTTTGGAATACATAAGGACAGTGTGGTATACAACGAAACAGTCTTGTACGATAAGGTCCGGGAGCTTTTGGCATCATATGAGCCCCCTGTCCTTGCGGAGGAATTTGTAGAAGGCAGGGAATTCACAGTGGGTATAATAGGAAACGGCACAAACAAAACAGTTTTGCCTATAATGGAGATCGACTTTAGTGAAATTCCCGAGGAATATGGTAGATTCTACACCTTTGAAGTAAAATCTGAATACGGAGAAAAAACAAAATATTACTGCCCGGCACCCCTTAGTGCAGCGGCGGAGAATGCAATAAAAGAAATAGTATCAGAAGCCTTTGACGCATTAGGGTGCAGGGATATTGCCAGAGTCGATGTAAGAATGAGAGATGAAAAGCCTTATATTTTGGAAATAAACAGCCTTCCGGGGCTAAAACCGGGGTATAGCGACCTGCCGAAGATGGCAGAGGCAGCGGGCATATCATATGAAAACTTAATTATCCGAATACTTGAAGGGGCAATTGAAAGGAGGGATTCAAATGTTTGATAATACGAAAAGACCGATCAATTTTGCTGTGATTGGTGGAGGCCATGGAGGGCAGGGAATAGCCGCATATCTGGCCTATCTTGGGCACAATGTAAATTTGTACAATCGCACAATTGAAAAGGTGGCAAAGATTGCGAAACAAGGTTTTATTGAGATGGAAGGCTGCATATCCGGCAGAGGTTATTTGAATAGTGTTACTGACAGTATAGAAAGCGCAATTTATGGTGCCGATGTTATTATGGTAGCTGTTCCTGCCTGTGCCCACAAAAGTATTGCAGAACTTATCGCTCCGCATGTTGAACCGGGACAGTACATTGTCCTCAATCCCGGAAGAACGGGAGGGGCTCTTGAATTCAAGAATATAATCAGAAATATTAATCCCGGTAAGGGTATATGCATGGTGGAGGCCCAGACCCTGCTCTTTGCATGCAGAGTGGCTGAAGAGGGGAAGGTATCTATGCTGAGCAAGAAAAATGAAGTAAAGGTGGCCGCTTTACCTGCAATCAGAACCAAGGAGTTCATTGGGGTCATTAATCATATAATACCGGAATTCGTTGAAACAAACAGTGTGTTGGATACAAGCTTCAACAATATCGGTGCAATACTTCATCCAATCCCGACAATTCTGAATTGCGGAAGGATCGAGAGCACCGGGGGGAACTTTCTATATTATATTGAGGGGATAACCCCTACAGTAGCAAAGATAATTGAAGAGGTGGACTATGAAAGAATGAGAGTAGCCGACGCCCTGGGGGCGGAGATAGTATCTCTCAGAGAATGGCTGGGCTATACATATGATGCTTACGGAGAAACCCTTTGCGAAGCCTTATCCAATGTTAAGGGATATTGGGGAATAAAATCGCCCTCCTCCCTTGATACCAGATATATATTTGAAGATGTCCCCCAGAGTCTTGTTCCCATTGCCGATATGGGACAATACCTGGAGATAGAGACGCCGACTATCAATTCGATTATTCACCTTGCTTCCGTCATTCACGGCAAAGACTATTACAAGTTGGGGAGAAAGGTCGAGGATATGGGGCTTCTTGGGTTGTCCCTCGATGAGATCAAGAGCTATGTTATTGACGGCAAAATATATGCTTCGGGAGGGGTTGTGGCATGATGAAAAAATATCTCGGAGCAGCTATAGGCAATTGTGTTCATGTAGGGGGAATTGTCAATTTTCTGAGTCTTGCTGAGCAGGAAGGTCATCAGACATATTTTCTTGGTCCGGCTGTAAGCATAGAAAGACTTGTTGAAAAAGTTATGGAAATAAAGCCCGATATCGCAGCAATAGGATTTCGCCTTACTCCAAGGAATGTGGAACCGCTGCTTAAGGAACTGGAAAGGCATATCATGGAGAAGGGCCTTATGGAAGTGAAATGGATTTTTGGCGGAACAAAGCCTGTGGCGGAGGTTGCCGGGAGGTTTAAGTTCTTTTCGACAATATTTGACGGAACAGAGGACATAGACGACGTAATCAACTTCCTTAGGGGAAGAAATCTTAGAGAGGCCGAGGCACCCTATGCAGATAATATTATTGACAGAATAAAGAGCAAATACCCCTATCCTGTGCTAAGGCATCATTTTGGCCTGCCTTCCCTGGAAAACACTATTGACGGGGTAAAGATGATTGCTGAGTCAAAGGTCTTGGATATTATTTCAATTGGGCCGGATCAAAACACCCAGCAATTCTTTTTCGCACCCGATAGGATCAATCCTAATCTGAACGGCGCAGGAGGTGTCCCTTTAAGGAGCATTAATGATTTTCAACGTTTGTATGCTGCTTCCAGGAGGGGGAACTTCCCTCTGATGCGGTGCTACAGCGGGACGGCAGATGTATTCAGGTTTGCCGAAATGCTTAGAAGGACCATCAATAATGCCTGGTGCGCAGTCCCCCTATGCTGGTATAATGTGCTGGACGGCAGGGGCACAAGGCCTGTACGCGAGTCTATTGAGGAAGGACAGAGGTTGATGGCTCTTCATGCAGGGTGGGGTATTCCGATCGAAGTTAACGAAGCTCACCATTGGAGCCTGCGGGATGCCCACGATACCATAGGTGTTGCAATGGCATTTTTGGCGGCATACAATGCAAAAAAAATCGGTGTCCGGGAATATATTGCACAATACATGTTCAATGTCCCTCCGGCGATGTACCATAAAATGGATCTTGCAAAAATGCTGGCAAAGGTGGAGCTTATAGAATCTCTAGAAGACAATGGCTTTAAGACATACCGCCAGGTCAGGGCAGGACTGGCAAGCCTTAGCGCAGATCTGGACGTTGCAAAGGGGCAGCTTGCCGCATCCACATATACGGCAATGGCTATCAAGCCCCATATTGTTCATGTGGTTGGTTTCAGCGAGGCTGACCACGCAGCAGAAGCCGAAGATGTCATAGAAAGCACCAAAATTGTCAGGGGGGTCATACGTTCCACCCTGGGGGGAATGGCAGATATGAGCAGAGACGGAGAAGTAGAACAAAGGAAGAATGAGCTTATTGCAGAGGCAAATTGTCTCCTGAATACTATCAAGGCATTATACCCGGAAAGTGAAGATCCCTGGAGCGATCCCATCGTATTGGAGGATATTATAAAGAGAGGCATAATCGATGCTCCTCATCTGAGAGGCAACCCCAGCGCCAAAGGCACATTGGAGACAAGGATTATTGAAGGCAAATGCATGGCTTATTCCAAAGAACTGGGCAGGGCTTTGGCGGAAGAAGAAAGGATCGATGAGCTGCTGAGCAAGGAGAGGCAAAATATAATTTCCGCATAAGCTACAGATGCTTTTTTATAGAAAAAGGCCGCCCCCGAAGGGCCGGCCTTTTGTCAATTTTAATATTATCTACCGGACATGCTTCTCTCAGCCGTCTCGATTAATTTTCTGGTCATGTTTCCGCCGACTCTGCCTGCGTCCCTTGCAGAGATGTCTCCGTTATAGCCATCCTTCAAACTAACACCTACTTCGGATGCCACTTCAAATTTCATCCTGTCAAGTGCCGCTGTTGCCTGAGGTACTACTTTCCGATTGGTCCTTGCCATCTATATCACCTCCTGATATTATGTTTTGTAAAAATGAGAATAATATTAGTGTAATATAATAGTTAGGGTTCCAAAATTAACTTGCATTTGAAAATCAGATATGATATAAATTAATTAAAGGTCAAAGAAAGTCAAAGTCGACACTGGAGGTAAAATGTATGGATATTAACAAGCTGACACAAAAAGCTCAAGAGGCAGTTATTGAATCTCAGAGCCTTGCTGTTAAATACAATCATCAGACTATTGAAGGAGAACATTTGCACTATGCGGTGATCTCCCAAAATGAAGGCTTGATTCCTAAACTGCTTTCAAAAATGAATGTGCCTTATGATTTCTATTTTAAGGATCTTTCGGATATTCTTGAGAAAATTCCAAAGGTTTATGGAACAGCTGCTTCCTCACCTTATGTTTCCAGAAGATTTGAAGAATTATTCGTAAAGGCGGAGGAGGAAGCAAAAAAGTTTCAGGATGAATATATAAGTGTGGAACACATATTTTTGGCGCTGATAGATGAAATGAACACACCTTCTTCAAAAATAATCAAAAAATATGGAATAACAAAAGAAAAGTTTTTGAGAGAGCTTTCAACAGTAAGAAGCAGTCAGAGAATAACTAATCAGAACCCGGAAGAAACCTATGAGGCCCTTAAAAGGTTCGGCCGCGACCTGGTTGAGGATGCACGAAAAGGGAAGCTTGACCCGGTAATAGGAAGGGATAATGAAATAAGGAGGATCATAAGGATTTTATCCAGAAGGACAAAGAACAACCCGGTCCTCATAGGAGAGCCCGGTGTTGGGAAAACCGCAGCGGTAGAGGGTTTGGCTCAAAGGATAATGAAGGGGGACGTGCCTGAAGGATTAAAAAACAAAACAATTTTTTCCCTTGATATGGGGGCTCTCATAGCAGGTGCCAAATACAGAGGGGAATTTGAAGAAAGGCTGAAGGCTGTCCTCAAAGAAATAGAAAAATCAAATGGGCGGGTCATATTGTTCATTGATGAGATCCACAATATTGTTGGAGCGGGAAAGGCCGAAGGGGCAATGGATGCAGGCAACCTGCTAAAACCCATGCTGGCAAGGGGGGAATTGCATTGCATCGGAGCAACGACTCTTGATGAATACAGGAAGAATATTGAAAAGGATGCGGCCCTTGAAAGGCGTTTTCAGCCGGTTCTTATAGATGCTCCAAATGTAGAGGATACAATATCAATTCTTCGGGGCCTCAAGGAGAAGTTCGAGGTCCACCACGGAGTGAGGATCCAGGATAATGCCCTTATTTCAGCTGCAGTGCTTTCAAATAGATATATAAGCGACAGGTTTCTTCCGGATAAAGCCATTGATCTCATTGATGAGGCTGCGGCCATGCTGCGTACGGAAATAGACAGCATGCCCAGTGAGCTTGATGAAATAATGCGTAGGATAATGCAGCTGGAAATCGAAAGAGAAGCCCTTAAAAGGGAAAATGACAAGCAGTCGGGGGAGAGGCTGGAGACTTTAAATCAGGAGCTTTCTGAATTAAGGTCAAAAGGTGACACCATGAAGGCTCAATGGGAACTGGAAAAAGAAAATATAAAAAATATCCGCAACATAAAAAAAGAAATAGAAGAGACAAAGGGAGAAATTGAAAAGGCAGAGCTCAGATATGACCTTAACAAGGTTGCGGAACTGAAATATGGAAAGCTTATAGAGCTTGAAAAGAAGCTGAATTCTGAAAAGTCAAACCTGGAGAAAATGCAGGGGGCAGGCCAGCTTCTAAGGGAAGAGGTCACTGATGAAGAAATATCAGAGATAATATCAAAATGGACGGGAATACCCGTAAAAAGGCTTATGGAAAACGAAAAGGAAAAACTTCTAAAATTGGATGAAATACTCCACAGAAGGGTCATTGGACAGGAAGAAGCTGTTACTGCTGTAGCTGATGCCGTGATAAGAGCCAGAAGCGGGCTGAAAGACCCAAAAAGACCCATAGGCTCCTTCATATTCTTGGGACCGACGGGGGTTGGAAAGACGGAGCTTGCAAAAACCCTTGCGGAGGCGCTTTTTGACAGCGAGGATAATATTATAAGGATAGATATGTCTGAATATATGGAAAAGCATACGGTTGCAAGGCTTATCGGAGCACCTCCGGGATATATAGGGTATGATGAGGGAGGGCAGCTTACCGAAGCAGTCAGAAGAAAGCCCTATTCAGTCCTGCTGTTTGACGAGATAGAAAAAGCACATCATGACGTATTCAATGTTTTCCTGCAGATACTTGATGATGGCAGGCTTACGGACAGTCAGGGAAGGACC
>CAYURW010000070.1:0-14079 GCA_964447145.1 uncultured Clostridiaceae bacterium | reverse complement strand
CAGGCACGACGTTTAGACGGTTATTGGATATTTGAATATTTGAAAACCTTCTGGTATTATTTAGGTAATGTAGTATCAGGGGGTTGTTTTTATGGGGAGGCCATGGAGAGAAGAGTATCAGGGGGGAATTTACCATGTGATTGCACGGGGCAATAATAAAGAGTATGTATTTAGGGAAAGTATAGACAAGGGGTACTTCATCAAGCAGCTTAAGGAAACCACGGTAGGAATGAACTACCGTATATTTGGATATGTCTTGATGGGCAACCATTATCACCTTCTTGTACAGACAATGGACAAAAAGCTACAGGAAATAATGCATCAGATTAATAATAAGTACAGTAAATATTTCAATGGAAAATACAAGCGGGTGGGGCATGTGTTCCAGGGAAGATACAAAGCCATACTGGTACAGGATGAGAGATATTTGATATGGGTTTTAAGATACATACATCAAAATCCTGTGCAGGCAGGTATGTGCAAGGAAGTCAGCGAATACAAATGGAGCAGTGATATTTTTTACAGAAAGGGTGTCAAAGGTTTTGTAAACGTGGATATAGTGCTTAGTATGCTGGAAACTGATACAAAAAAGGCGGTGAAAAAGTATATAGAGTTGATGGCTGAAGAAGAGGAAAAGGATTATGCAGAAGAAAAAGTAATCGGGGATAGGGCATATCAGCTAATGTGTTTAAGCAGGAGAAAGACAGAAGAAAGAAAGCGGTTGGATGAAATATTGATAGAGACAGGAATAAGTGACGAAGATTATAGATTAGTAAAATCGGGTTCAAGGAAAAGATGGTTGACACAATATAAGCTTGAATATGCAAGAGCAGCATTAATATTGAAATATACATATAAGGAAATTGCGAAGAACATCAACATAACAGAAAGCTCGGTAAAAGATATGATTTATAAAAACGAAGGTGCAGACACGAACAAATAAACGTCTAAACGTCGTGCCTGGCACTTAAGGAGGAAAGATATGGATCTTTTGGCATTTGTGCAGGCGGCAATACAGACAAGGAGCTATTCCGATGAGGAAGGCGATTTTGCGGCCCTAATCAAAACAGAAATGGAGAAGCTTGGGTATGACGAAGCTTTTATTGACTCTACGGGGAATGTGGTAGGAATAATAGGGAATGGCCCTGTTAAAATTCACTTTGATTCCCACATGGATACAGTAAAGGTCAATGACCCGGATGAATGGCAGCTGCCTCCCTTCTCCGGGGAGATAGCAGACGGATACATATGGGGCAGAGGTAGCGTGGATATGAAATCTGCATTATGCGCAAGCGTTTATGCGGCGGCCGAAGCCAGAGAAGTCGGCCTTACCAGGGGCAAAACCATTTATGTTACAGGAACGGTCTGTGAGGAATACTGCGACGGGGAGAATTTGAAGCGCTTGTATAAGGAGCTGTCCCTTAGGCCGGATTACTGTATTATCTGCGAACCCTGTGACAATGTGATAACCTTGGGTCATAAGGGGAAGGCGCAGATAAGGGTGAAAACCCGGGGGATATCGGCCCACGGTTCCGCCCCTGAAAAGGGCAAAAACGCAGTTTACGAGATGGCGGAGATCATCTCCGGGGTGGAGAAGTTGAACAACTCCCTTTATATAGAGAGCAAAGAGGGCAAACCCCACGGAACCATCGTACTTTCAGATATTTCCTGCGTAAGCGCTTCATTGAACGCAGTGCCCAGCGAATGTGCCATTTATCTTGACAGAAGGCTGGTGCCCGGAGAGACCCTGGATCAGGTGAAGGGGGAAATTGAGCAATTAATAAAGGGAAAAGCGGCATCCTGGGAGATAGGGACTCTACATCACAGGACTTGGACAGGGAAAAACCTGATATATGAACCGATGCATGAGCCCTGGGAGATCAAAAAGGATCACCCTCTGACACAGGCAATAGGAAGGGCCTATAAATCAGTATACGGGAAGGAACCTGAAAAATACGATTTTTGGGATTTCGGGACAAATGCGGTCACACCGGTAGCTATGGGAATCCCTACCATAGGATTTGGTCCGGGTGAATATAAGCTGGCACACATGAGAGACGAAAGATGCGCCGTCAGCAAGATAGAAGAGGCATGCAGGGTATATGTGGAACTGATTAGGGAACTGTAAAGGATATAAACGTCTAAACGTCGTGCCTGGCACCATATTTGACATATGTCATTAATTATACTATAATAAATGTGGCATAGGGCGGCATGCGGCGAAGCCGCCTTTGTTTTGTTTCAAAAGGAGATGAAATATTATGGCAAGGCCCAGAAAGTGGAGAAAAGTCTGCTGCCTTCCTGAAAGCGGCCGCTATGGGCCCCTTGATATGCAGACAGAGCAGGGGCACTTTGTTATAATGACCGTTGATGAATATGAGACAATACGTCTTATTGATCTGGAGGGGTTCACCCAGGAGGAATGTGCAAAACAAATGAATATTGCCCGTACAACTGCGCAGGGCATATATTGCGATGCAAGGAAGAAGATAGCGGAATCCCTGGTCAATGGAAAAGTGCTCAGGATAGAGGGAGGAGACTATCTGCTCTGCGACGGCCTCGAGGAATCGTGCAACTGCGGAGGCTGCAGGAGGCACAGGTTTAACAGGGAAAACAACCTTAAGGAGGGGAAAAAATGAAAATAGCGATACCGGCAGAGGAAAGGTCCATGGAGACAAACGTATGCCAGTCCTTTGGACGTACTCCCTATTATCTTATTTATGATACCGGATCCAAAGAGGGTTCTTTTGTTGAGAACACCGCGGCGGCGAGCCAGGGAGGCGCGGGGATAAAAGCCGCCCAGATAATTGTGGACAGCGGGGCAAATGCACTGCTTACCCCCCGGTGCGGGGAAAATGCCGCGGAAGTGATTAAAGCCGCGGGGATCAAAATATATAAGACGGTAGACGACTCTATTAAAGATACTATCGAAGGGTTTACCGGCGGCAAATTGGCCGAACTGTCTGAGATCCATGCGGGATTCCACAACCATGGAGAGAAATAAAATGAGAATAGCTGTCCTGAGCGGCAAGGGAGGCACCGGCAAAACCCTTTTGTCTGTGAATCTAGCCGCGGCAGCGGATAAATCGGTCTATATCGATTGTGATGTTGAAGAACCGAACGGGCACCTTTTTTTTAAGCCGGAGAACATTCAATCAAAGAGAATAACAGTCAGGATCCCTTATGTAAAGGATGAAATGTGTAATGGCTGTAGAGAGTGCGTCAATTTTTGCAAATTCAATGCATTGGCATACATTAAGGGCAAACTTAAAGTTTTTGACCGAATCTGCCATTCCTGCGGTGGATGCATGCTGATCTGCCCCCGGGGGGCCCTGTCAGAAAAAGAAAGGGACATAGGGACAGTCCAAAAAGGTACATCCGGGAATACAAAGGTTATTACGGGGATATTAAACATAGGCGAGGCATCCGGGATCCCAATTATAAAGGGTCTTCTGGAGGAGGCCTCCGGGGCGCAGGATCCTGTATTTGTTGACTGTCCTCCCGGCAGTGCATGTATCGTTATGGAAAGCATAAAGGATGCAGATTATTGCGTATTGGCAGCGGAGCCAACTTTGTTCGGAGTTCATAATTTGAATATGGTTTACAGACTTGTAAGGCTGTTTGGCAAACCCCATGGGGTGGTGCTCAATAAATGCCTGGAGGGGGAAAATCCTGCGGAGAATTTCTGTATAGAAAAAGGGATAAAAATTATAGGAAGGATCCCCTTTGACAGAGAGCTTGGGACACTAAATTCAGAGGCGAAGATCGCTGCCAGAGAGGATAAAACATACGGGGATATGTTTTCTTCACTGCTCCAGACCATTGCTAAGGAGGTGCGGCGTGAAACAGCTATTGATCCTCAGCGGTAAGGGGGGGACAGGCAAGACTACAGTTGCCGGTGCATTCATAAAGCTATTGGAGACCAGGGCCTGTGCGGATTGCGATGTGGATGCCCCTAATCTGCATCTTGTCATGGAGAGGGATACCCAACCTGCAAGAAAAGATTATTACGGGCTGCCCAAGGCAGAGATCAATACCGTCCTGTGTAACAGTTGCGATAAGTGTAGGCAAAACTGCAGATTTGATGCAATTAAGGCGGACCCCTTGTATAAAGTTGATTATTTCAGCTGTGAAGGTTGCGGAGTATGCGAGGCCCTTTGCCCGGCAGGGGCGATTTCTCTGAAGCCTGCAGTTGCAGGTGAGTTAATGCTATATTCGGAGGATACGATATTTTCTACAGCAGAGCTAAAGATGGGAAGCGGAAATTCCGGGATGCTGGTTACCGAAGTGAAAAAGCAGATGGTATCAGCGGCTGAGAATATTGATATTGCGATCATTGATGGATCGCCGGGCATAGGATGCCCTGTCATAGCATCCCTGAGCGGTGCGGATATGGTCCTTATCGTGGCGGAGCCTTCCGTATCAGGAATAAGCGATATGAAGCGCATAGCGGAAACAGCAGATAGATTTCAAATGAAGGCAGCCGTATGTACAAATAAATATGATATAAATATAAATAATACAGTAAAGATAGAGGAGTTTTGCAAAAATGCCAAGCTTCCCTGTGCCGGAAGGATACCCTTTGATCCAGAGGCTGTAAATGCTGTGAATAATGCCGGAAGCATTGTTGATATAGATTGTGCTGCAGGACGGGCAGTAAAAGAAGTATTTAACGAAACTTTAAAAATCTTAAATGTGTAAGGAGACGAAACAATGAGCGAAAAATGCAATCAGAATTGCAGCGGGTGCGCTGAAGACTGCGCAGAAAGAAAAGAAGAGGAAATCGACTTCTCAGAAAAACCCCATGAAATGAGCAGTATCAAAAAAGTAATCGGTGTTGTCAGCGGAAAGGGAGGAGTAGGCAAATCTCTTGTAACTTCTTTGCTTGCAGTTATGATGAAAAGGAGAGGCTATAGAACAGCCATCCTTGATGCCGATATAACCGGACCATCTATCCCAAAGGCATTCGGGATCAAAGGAAAAACCGGAGGCAACGAAGTGGGCATATTCCCCATAGAAAGCAAAACAGGCATAAATATTATGTCAATCAACCTTCTTCTGGAAAATGAAACGGAACCTGTAGTATGGCGGGGCCCCCTTATTTCCAATGTTGTAAAGCAATTCTGGACAGATGTGGTATGGAGGGATATAGATTTTATGTTTATTGATATGCCTCCGGGAACAGGGGACGTACCCCTTACGGTATTTCAATCAATAGCCGTGGATGGAATCATTATTGTTACCTCGCCCCAGGAACTGGTTTCAATGATAGTCTCCAAGGCGGTCAAAATGGCAGAGATGATGAATATACCGATAATCGGGATAGTTGAAAACATGTCATGCTTCAAGTGCCCGGATTGCAACAAGGAATATCAAATATTCGGCGAAAGCCACATTGAAGAAATCGCCAAACACCATAATACAAAGGTCCTGGGGAAACTGCCTGTCGATCCTAAGCTGGCAGCTGCCTGCGATAAAGGGATGATAGAACTCTATAACGGGGATTGGCTTGATGAATTGGGAGATATTATAGAAAACATGGAGGAGAAAAAATGAAAATAGCAGTTGCAAGTGAAAACGGAATGGTTGCTGAACATTTTGGACATTGTGAGAGCTTTGGCATATTTGACGCCGAAGGCAATCAAATCACAGGGAGTGAATTTATAGCGAACCCCGGGCACAAACCCGGATTTTTGCCGAATTTTTTAAACGATATGGGGGTAAATGTTATTATTTCAGGGGGAATGGGCGGCGGCGCAATAGACATATTCAATGAAAAAGGAATAGAAGTAATAACAGGCGCAAGCGGGAACGCAAAGGCCGCAGCGGAACTATACCTCCAGGGCAGGCTGAAGTCCACCGGTTCTGCGTGCCGCGAGCACCAGCACCGGGATGAGTGCGGCCATTAAGGGAAGGTGTGTTATGGACGGAGGCAGGATACATTCAATATCAATAAGCCCCGAAAGAGGGCAACTGAAAAAGGAAATTCCCGAGGCAACAGTTATAGAAAACTATGGTATCGATAATGACGGTCATTCAGGGGACTGGGGGCGTCAGGTCACCTGCCTCGATTATGCAAGCGTCATAAAGTCCAACGAAGGAAATCGCCTTAATATGGGCCCCGGCGATTTTGCCGAAAATATACTTATTGAGGGGCTGGACTTTTCCGGTTTGAAGGCCGGTAGCAGGCTCAGGCTTGGTACTGATGTTGTCCTTGAGGTGACTCAGGTCGGGAAGGAGGATCATCCCAGTGTTGTTACAAGGGCATTTGGGGTAAGCCTTTTACCCAAGGAGGGTTTGTTTTGCAAGGTTATTACAGGGGGTACGATAAAAAAAGGCGATACTGCTGAAATAATCTAAGTTTTATATGGGCTGTAAAGGCGTTTGAGCCGCAAATTGTGTAAGCTGTTTTCCTTAATTTATAGAATACGCCAAAGGTTGCATGCTATTTTTCATTGTCTGTATACTGGCGTATTCTATATAAGGAATGCTCCCCGGCTCATTTTGTTTTTATTGCCTGTATTGCGGTTCCTGATTCTCTATATATTTTTGCCTTCCCTTAAGTGTAACAACCGCACTGTCCAATGTTTGCGCAAGATCCTGAAATGTTTGCTTTGCCTGCTGGTCCTGAGTTTCAATGGAAAAGGTTTTCATGCTTGCTGCTGCACTTTGGACAGATGCAATAGCCTGCTGAAGCTGTGTTCCAACTGTCATTTTTTCGCCTCCTTTCAATAGATGTAGTATTTTAGTTTCTGCATTATGGTATTATGGCTTTATATATAATATTTAGCCTTGCATGATACAGGGCTTGGTGTGTTGCAGATGATTTTCAGCCTTTTGGCCTGAAGATCAAGGCGGCTAAAAAACCAAAAATAATTGCAGCAGATATTCCTGCACTGGGAATTTCAAAAATACCGGTCAATACACCTATATATCCTGATTTCCCGGCTTCCTGAAGGGCCCCCTTGACCAGCTGATTGCCAAAGCTGCTAATGGGGACGGAAGCGCCCGCCCCTGCAAATTTCACCAGTTTGTCATATAATCCGAACCCCCCGAGGATGGAGCCCAGTACTACCAGAGTACATGTGGTATGGGCCGGAGTGAGCTTCAGTCCATCCATAAGGAGCTGCCCTATGACGCATATTGCTCCGCCTATGACAAAGGCCCAAATGAACTTATCCAACACAACATCTCCTTTTTACATTTCTATAGCTACAGCATGAGCTACACAAGGAATGGACTCCTTTTGCTGATAGGACATAGGGGATAGCAATGCTCCGGTTGCAATAACGAGGATCCTTTGAAGCTCCTTGCTTTTAAGGCGATTAAGCAGGTGCCCGTAAGTTGTGGTAGCTGCACAGGCACATCCGCTTCCTCCCGCAAAAACAGGCTGGTCCTCTTTATATATCAGGATCCCGCAATCTGTCAGTTTATCTTCAGGTATTTTCATTCCGTGTTTTTTTAAGAGATCTCCTGCAATACTATGTCCGATCCTTCCCAGATCGCCGGTTGCAATCAGATCATATCGGGAGGCATCCACCTCCAGATCCCTGAAGTGTGCTTCTATTGTGTCAACTGCTGCCGGGGCCATTGCCGCCCCCATATTAAAGGGGTCTGTAAGCCCCATATCCACTACTCGCCCTATGGTTGCCGCAATGACACGGGGACCATTCCCTTTGGAGGACACGACTGCAGCACCTGCCCCGGTTACTGTCCATTGGGCGGTCGGAGGCTTTTGAGCTCCATACTCGTTTGGATATCTGTACTGCTTCTCAGCTGCGGCATTATGGCTCGATGAGCCGGCCAGCACATTTTCTGCAAACCCGGAATCAACGATAAGGGAGGCAATAGACAATCCCTCCGCACAGCTGGAGCAGGCACCGTATATTCCCAGATAAGGGATTGCCAATGTACGGGCAGTAAAGCTGCTGGGTATAATTTGATTAATAAGATCGCCGCTTAAAAAAAATTGAACATCTTCCTTTTTCAAACCCGCCTTTTTTATTGCTGTTTCACAGGCTTCCTCAAGAAGCTTTTTTTCCGCTTTTTCATAGCTTTCCTGCCCAAGCCAGAGATCATCATGGAGCAGATCAAAGTCTTTTGCCAATGCCCCTTGTGCCTCAAAAGGTCCGCCTATAGCTGCAGAGCCTGATATTACGGGTTTTGAATCAAAAACCCAGGTTTGATTGCCTTGAAGCATTTACATCCCACCTAACATTTTTATTGTGACCTTTACCAATGCAACAATAAATGCGGAGAAAACACCATAAACAATTACCGGCCCCGCCAATTTGAACATATTTCCCCCGACTCCCAGAACATAGCCTTCGCTTTTGTGCTCAAGGGCCGCTGAAGCGATGGTGTTGGCAAATCCGGTCACCGGCACGGCTGTGCCTGCCCCTGCCCACTGTGCCAAATGGTCATAGATCCCAAGAGAGGTAAGCAGGACAGAAATAATTATTAGAGTGGCGGCAGTCGGGCTTCCTGAGGTTACCTCATCAAACTTGAAATAAGTAATATAAGCCCACTGTATCCCCTGGCCTATGGCACAAATGATGCCCCCGCTAATAAAAGCTCTTATACAATTTTTGAATATAGGCCTTTTGGGTTCTCTATCCTTGGCGAAGCGTTGATATTGCTGTTGTGTAGGGGATTTTTTCTTTTTTTTCTTATTAGACATATATATCACCTTCTATTTCAGCAGAAATGGTTTTAGGGTATTTAGCAATTCTTCCAGCTTTTTTGCGTTTTTAATATACATAGACTTAGCTTTTTCATTTTGCGATTCCAAAGAAAATGTCATAAGATCCCCCTGACATTTTTCCAAATTGGCATAAACTGCTTCCTTTACTTTGGGCTGCGGATTTTGGATGGTGTCATCGAAAAGATCGATATACAGTTCCCCTGATGGATCTACCTGTGCAATAAATACATTTTCCGGAGAAATATCCGATTTTTTCAGCTCAGTTTCCAGCCAATCTCTGTTGCGTCCTAGAGAAGTCAAGGGTTCGTTAAGTATGCTACCGTCCAATATAACTGTCTGGGGCTCTGCCATTGGCGCAGTTTTGATATCCAGATCACGGGCTGTCAAGGGCTTTTTATCCGATTTCAAAAATACGTTTATGTCCCCCGTAGGCTCAAGTATTGCAAATTCAACGTCCGCCAGGGAAAAGGCATTCTTCGCCCTTAATTCTCTTAGGAGTTCTTCCCCGGTAAGTCTGGTTTTCAACAGGTTTTCTTCCATGACCCTGCCGTGCTTTATAAGTACAGTTTCTTTTCCGTAAATAAAGTCATGGATCCCTTTGCTTTTCAGGGACAAATAATCCAGAGCAATAATGCTCAATGTCCATATTATAAGAGGAGTAAGCCCGAGGACTGGATTTGATATTATATCAGTTGAGACAAGCGCTGCAAGCGCACCTATAGCTATATAACCGATCATATGAAAGGGGGTTATTCTGGCAATATTTCTTTTGCCCATAAGGCGCACTGCCGCAAACAATATTGCAAATATTAAAAAGGATCTGATCAGGATTTGCAGCCATATTCCCATATCAACATTCACCTAGTTCCCTTTGTATTGTGGTTCCCGGTACTCTATCTCCGACAACCTTTTTTCAAGATCATGTATTATTTCTGAGGTTGTTCTTACGGCTTTACCGTACACTGCCCTGTTTTCATCCTTTTGCTCCTGAGCCGAATACAATCGAAGAGTTCCCTGGATTCCATTCAGTGAGGCAAGAACCTGCTTAACCTGCGATGCTACAGTCATAAACGATCCCTCCGTTTCCGGTATTAGTTTTCCTTTAAGTTTACGATTTATTCAAAAGTGATTTTGAGGGAATTATTTCTAATGATTGGTATAAGGTAAAGGGAAATACGAAAGCAAAGGCAAGATGAGGGAAAGCGCAAAAGCAAGGTGAGGGAAAGCGCAAAAGCAAGGATGAAGTAAAGACAAAGGCAAATACGAAGAAATAACGAAGGCAAAGGCAAGGGCGAAGTAAAGGATTAATGCAAAGATAAAGGTGAAAGCAAAGGCAAAGCAGGAGCAATATACTACAATAGTGGCAATATACTACAACAGGAGCAATATGCTATAATAGAGGAAATATGTAATAACAGGTGAAATGTACCATAATAATGGAACCTATCACACAGTATGGGAGAAAAGGCCAGGAACGCCACAGGGGAGGCAGCTGTATGGAACATCATTATTACTCGGACAGGCTGAAATCCAAGCTGAAAGAGCTTCGCTCCGCATCCGCTGCTATTGTTGAAGCTCCCTCAGGTTATGGCAAAACTACAGCGGTGCGGGATTATTTAAAAACCGGGCTTCCGGAAGGTACGCCTGTCTATTGGTTTACGGCAGCAGACGAAAGACCCTCCTCGGCCTATATGCGTTTATGCAGGGAAATTGAAAAAATAGATAGGGATACAGGAGGGCAGCTGACTAAAATTGGACTGCCCAATACAGTAATAATAGGGGAAGTAATAGATGTACTAAGCTCAATAAGATGCATTCACGAAACCTATCTGGTCATAGATAACTTTCATTTCTTATATAACTTTATACCGCCTGCCTTCATTATCGCCCTTTTGGAGCATGAGAGCGAAAACCTGCACATTATTATGCTTACCGGGGTAATAAAAAAGAATTTGCGTGCCGTCCTTAAGGGCAAAGGTATTTTATATATCGGGGCAAGTGATCTTAGGCTTAATGCCAAAGAAATAAAGTGTTATTACTCCCTTGAAAAGGTAAGTGTTAGCACCGAAGATGCGCAGCTGATCGCCGATTATACCGGGGGCTGGATAATTGCAATCTACCTGCAGCTTTGCGCTTATAGGGAAACTGGGAAGCTTATAGATAAAAAAGGGATTTTTGAGCTTATGGACAGTTTGGTATGGGAACCTCTGACCAAGGAACAAAAACAATTCCTTCTGTATCTTTCCCCTTTTGAGATAGTGACTGCACAGCAGGCAGCAGCCCTTATCTGCTGCAGCACACTGCCTGAATATGCCCTGAATGTCCTTGAGAATCCGTTTATCCATTATAATGAGGCGGAGGGATGGTATGAGATACATACCGTTCTATCTGAGCTGGTTGTACAAAAACGTAAAGAGTGCGGTACCGTATTTGAATTCCAGTGCTTTCTGAGGGCGGGGGATCTTTGCAGGGATGAGGGAAGAATAGCGGAAGCCCTGCGATTTTATGTCAGGGCAGGGGATTATGATAAAATACTTTCTATGGATCTTTCCCATATGATTCAGGAAACAATAGACGGAATACCTTTTGGAGAAATTGCATTGGATATTGCATTGAACTGCCCGGTTCAGATAAAGGAAAGGAATATCCTCTCTATGCTTCGGGTTGCCTGGGCATTGCAGATGTGGGGATTTGCCGGCCGGTTTAATTCATTGATGCAGGAACTGCGCAGAATGCCAGAGTTAACAGAGGATTCATATCTGCTGGGCGAATGGGTCCTTTTGTCGAGCTATAGCAATTTTCCTAATATTACCGGGATGACTGCAGTATTGAAGCAAGCGGTTCCGCTATTTAATGGCAGGTGTTCCCGGGTCATCCTTCCGGAAATGCCCTGGTGTTTTGGTAATCATTCTACCTTTGCAGAGTTTCACATAAAATCGGGGGAAGCGGATAAAGAGGCAGATGCCCTTACGGAGTTCATTGGGGTTTATTCCCAGATAACCGGCGGTCACGGCAGCGGAGCGGATGTGCTGTTCCGTACGGAGCTTGCCTATCAGAGGGGAAATTTGAAGGAAGCCGAAATTCTTGCCTATAAAGCCGTCTATATCGCAGAAAATAAAAAACAAAGCATTGTTCATTTGGGGGCTACAATGCTGTTGGCAGAAGTTGCACTTCATAAGGCAGACCCGGAGGGGTGGCAGCATGCCATAAGCTCTATGGAGCGGGCCGCAGCCTATCCCACAAAATATACTAATATAGTTCAGCCTATATTGGATATTATTAAGGGAGTGCTTTTATGCGAGCTTCAATTTCATGGGAATGTAGCAAAATGGCTGTGCAAGGGGGAGTTTTCAGGACACCGGCTTTTCCCAAATACAATCGGTAACGCCATTTTTGTACATCTTTTTTATCTTATGCAAAACGGGGAATATGAAAGACTTATAGGGATATCAGAGGCTATAGAAGCGGAGCATGCCAGAATCCGGCCTTTTGACGAACAGCTTATTTGTCTCCTTACAGCTGTAGGATGCCTAAGTATGGGTGACAGAAAAAGGGCGGTAATTTATATTGAGCGCGCAGCAGCAAGAGGAATCCCTGATGGTTTGATTTTCACTTTTGCATCCTTTTCTGACGTTCTTCAGGGGCTTACGGGTGAGGTGGTCAAAAAATCATATCCTTTTTTGTCGGAAAGGTTTGACAGGGTCAAGGACCGTTTCATATCAGGCTGGAATGTACTGCATGACATTATGTCGACCGAAGAAATACCTGCCGATCTGACTGAGCGGGAATACCAGGTGGCGAAGCTTGCGGCGGCCGGACTCCGCAATGGCGAAATAGCAGAAAAGCTTACTGTTACGGAAAGTACTGTTCGCACCCACCTCCGCACTATATTTCAAAAGCTGCAGATAGACCGCCGCGCAAAGTTGGCTGAAAGGATAAAATAATACAATTTGTTCCAAATATCGTCTGGTCAGACGATGTGCATCAGACAAGCCTATTCTATAATAGTTGTAGAATGGGTTTTTTGTTTGCCATCGTATAGGAAATTATAGTTTCCTATACGATGGGGGATGCAAGGGAAAGCTCCCTGCTGTTGAAGGGGGGAGCTCAGAGTGCTCGCAAAAACGAAGGGCACTTATTGAAATCCTAGCGAAAAAGTGCGACGAAGACGCTATTGTTCCGGAAAGGGGATGTTGATTTGAGTTATATAAAATCAGTGCAGCCAATGGAAGGCCACAGGCTGTATTTGGAAATGGAAGGGGGCAGCGCAGTTATTGTGGATTTGACAAACAAACTGCACACAATAAAATATTTAGAACTGTTAAACGCAGACTTTTTTAACACCGCTTCCACTGACGGCGATTATGTCATATGGGGTGAGGGCAGGCTGAAATTGACTGTCAACGAGCTGATGGAGGTTGTTTTGCTCGGTTAAGATCCTTAAGTGCATTATATCTAATTATTTTGGAGGTGAAAGCTTTATGCGGAATCGATTATACAGAAAAATACTGTCAGCGGTGATAATATCGGTGCTCCTGATATCGCAGGCCATCCCGGTTCTGGGGGCAGATACCGATGTGCTTTTTGAAAGCGCCGGGAGTCTTGTAACCTTTGGGAAAGTAAACTGCTATCCCGATAAGGGGGTATGGTCCACGGATTCGAGAAACAGCTTTTATATAGAGCCCCATCCGGATACAGGGGACGAAATAAAGCCTGCAAATAAAAATAAAGGCTTTAAATATCAGTGGGGGATGTATCTTAATAAAACAGATGCCCAGGCGAAGGACGGATTGGTATATAAGGTAAAGCTCCAGGTTTTCGGGCAGTTCATGGACGGGGATGTGGCAAGCATATTTCTGTATTTTTGGGGTCCGGGTGAAAACGGAGAAAAAGGGGCAATAGAGGTAGGAAGAATGCAGAAGGATTTCAGCTTCTGGAATGACGTCAGCTTTTCGGGTTATGTGCCCGAAGGGGCGACTGCCATGCTTCTTGCCCTTTCCGGAGAGAGGGATACGGGAGCCCTTTCAGACGATGATTGTGCTATTTATTTCAGGAATATAGAGGTATACATAACCGATGACATACCCCCCTCACCTATAGGCATAGAGTACGGAGAAAGACGGGAACTGGGCACCATGGAGCTTAGGAAAATGAAAGATTATTACGGGGTCGGGGATGATGTTTTCTGGGATATTGAGTTTAATGAGCCTGTTTACATTAATGACCCGGAATATCTTGGTTATGCAAGGGAGCTTATCAAGACCGGGGGAGCCGGCTGCGGTACATATCAGATGCTTAAAATGTTTAAAAATGATCTGACCATATCAGATTTTTTGGGAAAGATCCTCACCGAGAAATTTCCAAACGAGTCCGGG
>CAYURW010000069.1:0-14391 GCA_964447145.1 uncultured Clostridiaceae bacterium | reverse complement strand
AATGCCAAAAATGCCTTATATAAGGTGGGACTAGACCAAAAGTCTCTTTCATTAGTGGAGCACCTGTCCTGGGGAGAATGTCAGAGGGTGGCCATTGCAAGAGCCGTAGCCAGAGAACCTGCATTAATAATAGCAGATGAGCCCACGGGAAACCTGGACAGGCTTAATGCCTTGAATATGCTTGAGCTGCTGAAATCTTTCAGAAATGAAATAACAACGGTAATTATCACGACTCATGCAACCCATTTGGTCAAAAATGAAAAGAACTCCTGGTATATCCGGATGGATAGCGGGGATATAAGATGGGAAAGGCTGGGGTAAACGGGAATGAGGAATATTTTATATAACCTTGGTTACTTTTTAAAGGAAACAAAAAATATAGTACGCCATAACCTGCTATCTAATATTTTTTCTTTTTTTAGCACCGGACTTATTTTCTTTATTCTTGCCCTGGTAATTTCCGGCTGGCAGGTGAGCAACCGGGTCGTGCTGGCTATACAGGGCGAAGCAGAGATGAGCGTATATTTCAACAGTGAGCTTAGTGATAACGAAATAGCAAGGTTGACTAAGGAAATTGAGGGTATTGGGGGAGTATTTGAAGCAAGGCTGATCAATGAAGAAGAGGCCTACATACGAATGGGAGAAATATTGGGGAAGGAGGCTCAGGTTTTGGAATCCTTCGGAGATAACCCCTTTAGTCCCTTTATTGAAGTTAAGATTCGCATTGAGGGAATGGATCTCATCACAAAGGAATTAAATTCTGTAAACGGTATTGAATATGTAAGAGATAACAGGGAGGTATTGGATCGGCTCCGCAATATTTCGGGAGCCTTGGAAATATTGGGATTTCTTATTTTAACCGCTGTGGGAATAACCACTACGGTCATAATTGCCCATATTATCAGAACTGGAATATACGATTGCAGGGAACAGATAGAAACCTTAAGGCTAATGGGAGCACCGGAGACCTTTATTGCATTTCCGTTTTTGCTGGAGGGTCTCTTTATAACATTGGCCGGGGGTATTATGGCTTCTGTTTTGATTGTATTTGTATTAAAGTATGTTTATGTTCAACTGGCAGGACCCCTGCCCTTTATTCCGCTGCCTCCCCTTGAGGAATTAACATCCGGGCTCATAATATTTGTTATGTTATCGGGAGCGGCGCTGGGGGCTGCCGGAAGCCTGTTCGGGACTTTATCTGCAAAAAATAAATAAAGGTATATTTTCATTAGATTTCTTACAATAATATAATATATATAAAATAAAACAGAAGGAAAAAATAATGGCAACAAAAACATTTCAATTGGAGACACTTAAAAAAGTAATAGAATCCATAGGTTACAGGGTATTAGGGATAAAATAGCATCTGCCGCAATTGCGGGTTATCCAATATTGAGAAATGCCGCATCCTCTTTAAGGTACAGAATTGTAGGCATAGATGCATTGGTATCGATAGCCGTAATTGGGGCTGTTTTTGATTACAAGGGACCTGGTGCTTTCATTGACTTTACTAATCATAGCCTGCCCCGGCGCATTGGTTATTTCCACTCCGGCTTCAATTGTCGCAGGTATCGGTAACGGGGCAAAACACGGGGTGCTTGTTAAAGGCGGGGAAATCATGGAAAAACTGGAAAGAATCAAGTTTCTGGCTTTTGACAAGACCGGGACCCTTACAGCCGGAAAGCCTGCGGTCAACAAAATAAAAGCATATGGTATGAAGGAAGAAGATCTGATAAAAACAGCCGCTGTTGCAGAGGCCTATTCCGGACATCCCTTAGGAAGGGCGATAATACTGTACTCATTGGAAACAGAAAGCTATTTGAAGAAAACGGAATAGAAATAGGGGAAAAAGAAGAGTACATCAAATCGGAAGAGGAGCAGGGACAGACTGCGGTAATAATCGGAGATCCGGGAGGCAATGAAAGGACTGCAAGGGCAATATCGGTCAGACTCGGAATTGACGAGTACTACGGTGGGCTGCTTCCCGGGGGCAAAGTGAAAATATTGAAGGAGCTTCAGGGAAAATACGGGTCGGCAGCTATGGTGGGGACGGCACAAATGATGCACCGGCCCTTGCTTCGGCGGATCTTGGGATTGCAATAGGATTAAGCCGTGCCACAGTAAGAAAAAGGAGGTAGTTAAATGAGCTTCAAAATGACCGGTAAGGTTACATGGGTGGGTAAAATAGACTGGGAGCTTAGAAGGTTCCATGGGGACGAGTATTCGACCCATAGGGGTTCTTCCTATAATTCATATTTGATAAGGGACAAAAAGAATGTACTTATTGACACGGTATGGACCCCCTTTGCCAAAGAATTCGTAGAGAACCTCAAAGCCGAAATAGACCTCGGAGAAATCGACTATATAATTGCCAACCACAGCGAGGTGGACCATAGCGGGGCCTTGCCTTTTCTACTGAAGGAGATACCGGACACTCCGGTTTATTGCACAGCCAACGGGGCCAGAATGTTAAAGGCTCACTATCATGAGGATTGGAATTTCAAAGAGGTAAAGACAGGGGATACTCTTGATACTGGAGAAAGCAGGCTTACATTTATTGAAGCCAGGATGCTTCACTGGCCCGATACTATGTTTGCATACATGTCGGGGGAAAACATATTGTTTAGCAATGACGCTTTTGGGCAGCATTACGCTTCGGAGCTTATGTACAATGATTTGGTGGACAAAGCCGAGCTTTATCAGGAAGCAATAAAATATTACGCAAATATATTGACACCCTTCAGCGCTTTTGTAACCAAAAAAATTGACGAGGTTCTGGGCTTCAAATTACCGTTGAATATGATAGCCCCCAGCCATGGAGTTATCTGGAGGGAGGATCCTGCACAGATAGTTGCGAAATATCTGGATTGGGCAAAGGACTATCAGGAAAACCAGATCACAATAGTATATGATACTATGTGGAATGCCACAAGGAGGATGGCGGAGGCCATTGCAGCAGGGATAAAGTCTGCGGACGGTTCAGTTGCGGTTAAGCTGTTTAATGCCGCCCATTCCGACAAAAATGATATAATAACAGAAATATTCAAGTCCAAGGCAGTGCTCTTCGGATCTTCCACAGTAAACAAAAGTATAATGCACGCAGTCGGCGGATTGTTGGACATGATAAAAGGAATGGGCTTTCGGAATAAGAAGGCTGCTGCCTTCGGTTCGTACGGCTGGAGCGGGGAGTCAACGGCAATACTCAATGAAAGGCTAAGAGCCGCAAAGCTTGAAGTGGTAAATGAGGGAATAAAAGAATTATGGAATCCGGACAAAGAGGCAATAGAAAGATGTGTACAATTCGGAGAGAGCTTTATTAAATTGTTTTAAGATCAAAAAATTCACATATTAAAGGGGGATTTATATGCTAAAGGAATTTAAGGCCTTCGCAATGAAGGGAAATGTGATCGATCTGGCTGTGGGTGTCATTATAGGTGGAGCCTTCGGGAAAATCGTTTCGTCAATGGTAGGCGACATAATCATGCCTATTGTAGGCTTGTTACTGGGAAGACTGGACTTTGCAAATTTATCCGTAACCTTAGGCACAGCTACTTTGAATTACGGAGTTTTTATCAATAATGTTGTCGATTTTCTGATAATCGCATTTGCTTTGTTCCTGGTGATCAAGCAGGTGAACAACATGACGAAAAAGAAGGAGGAACCTGAGCCTGAACCGGAGCCTGTAAAAGTACAAACATGCAAATACTGTAAAAGTGAGATACATATTGATGCGACCAAATGTCCCCATTGCACTTCGGATTTGAGCGATTAGGCAATTTATTACGGGATGATGCCGACAGGAGGTATACTGATGAGAGTAAACACTATTATGAGAATAAGCAGGCTGATAATTGGCGTTATCCTTGTAAGGACTGTTTTGGGGATAAGCGCCGCCGGTGCAGAGGAGCCTCCAAAGTCCGAACAATACATTCAAAAAGCATATGAATACGGACTTACATATCCGGGTATAATGTCCGACTTTGGCAAGCCCATTACTCGGGAAGAGTTTTGTACCTTAGCAGTCAAGCTGTACCAAAAGCTCTCAAATCGGACAGCAAGCCCAGGGGGCGGCAGCTTTACTGATACAAAAAACCCTGAGGTCATGAAGGCATATGGACTGGGAATAGTAAAGGGGATCGGGGATGGCAAATTTTCACCGAATTCGAGCATTACCCGTCAGGAAATTTGTGTTACGGTTTTCAGGACCTTAGAAAAGGCAATCACAGATTTGGATAAAAGCGCTGAGGGAAGCTTCCCTTTTAGGGATCAGGACCTTATTGCCCCATGGGCTATAGATGCAATGAAGCATGCCTATAGAAACAATGTTATGTATGGGACGGTAGATAATAAGATAGAACCTTTGAGCAATACCACAAGAGAACAAGCTATAGTCCTGGTAAAGAGGACTTATGAAATCTTTGGCAAAGGTGTAATAGGCGGTACAAACAACGAAGATGAAAACTGCGGTTGACCTGACTGATAAACGTGCGGTGCACGTTTGGCAATATGGTTTTGCGCTTGCGCTTAATCGTCTTTATTGCGCATTTTGTGTGAAACGGGATGCAGGCATATATTATATTTGTAACAATTTGCACTGTATTTGAATACAATATATAGAATACGGTGCATTTTTATTAAGTTTTTGGGGTGATAGTTTGGAGATATTGAGGGTGGGGTCCACAAGTTCGTATGTCAAGCTTGTACAAAGTCTGCTGATTAGGATCGGCTATGACCCCGGGGTAGTAGACGGTATTTTTGGGCAGATGACAAAAGACGCGGTAAGGGAATACCAGTTGGACAACGGCCTTGAACCCGACGGTGTGATAGGTCCTGCTACCTGGGGCAGCCTGGAAAAGTTTTTAAGAGGTTACGATGTTTATACCATTCGGCAGGGAGATACCCTGTACAATATATCCAAAAGGTATTACACCACTCTGAATGCCGTATTGACAGCCAATCCGGGGATAGACCCCTTGAGGCTCAGGGTGGGGCAAACAGTCATAGTCCCTTACGGGATTGATGTGGTTTTTACTGATATTGATTACACCTATGAAATAATGGAAAGGGATATCAAAGGGCTCAAGGCAAGGTATCCCTTTATAGAAACGGGGAACGCAGGCAGAAGCGTTCTCGGGAGGAACCTATACTATATCAGGCTGGGAAACGGACCTGCAGAGGTGTTTTATAACGGGGCACACCATGCTCTGGAATGGATAACTGCTCTACTTCTCATGAAGTTTATAGAAAACTTTTCCCGGGCATATTCAGAAAATTCCCCGATACGGGGCTACAACACCCGTGACATATGGAGAAGAAGCAGCATTTACATTATTCCCATGGTCAACCCGGACGGGGTAGACCTGGTACTTTCGGGGCTCAGAAGAGATAACCCCTATTATAACAGGCTGCTTTCCTGGAATGATACAAGGCTGCCTTTTTCCCAGGTTTGGCAGGCCAATATCAGGGGAGTGGATCTGAACCGCAACTACCCCGCCTCCTGGGAGGAGGCAAAGGCCCAGGAGGTATTCCTTGGGGTGGATGGTCCGGGACCGACCAGGTATGGGGGACCAAGTCCCCTTTCCGAGCCGGAGACCCAATCGGTAGTCAATTTCACCCGCCGGCACAATTTCAAACTGATAATAGCCTACCACACACAGGGAAGGGTCATATATTGGCTGTATAAGGGGATCGTCCCTCCGGGGGCATTGGAAATTGCGAGGATTTTTTCTGATATAAGCGGGTACACTGTTTCAGAGGTGCCTCCCGTGGCTGCCTTTGCCGGTTATAAGGATTGGTTCATAGAACAGTACAGGAGGCCCGGATATACTATTGAGGTGGGGATCGGGAGGAATCCTGTTCCTATTTCACAATTCGGTGAAATATACAGACGGAATGAAGAAATAATGCTGCTGGCGCCGATAATATGAAAACATCCGACCATCTGCAGTTCATGCAGGTGGTCATAATTTTGGTTCGTTGACTAAGCCTTCTTCCTTAATGTATACTGTTTACATAGTATGTTTAATAATATTTCTATCGGATGCAGGTGAGCTTATGAGCATAAAAAAAGAGGATTTCAGGGAAGAGGATTTGTACAAGCCCGTATATGACTACCTTTGCGGAATGGGCTATACGGTCCGGGGGGAGGTCGGCCACTGTGATGTAGCAGCTGTCAAGGGACAGGAATTGCTGATTGTGGAGATGAAAAAGAGCCTGAATCTGGACGTGGTCCTGCAGGCTACCCTTAGGCAAAGATTTGCGGACATGGTATATGTAGCAGTACCAAAACCAGTAAAGATACTTTTTTCCAAAAGGTGGAGGGACCTTGGCTATTTGCTTAAAAGGCTGCAGCTTGGACTTATGCTGATATCTGTAAATGGGGACCTTTCCTTTGCAGAGGTGGCCTTTGAGCCAATACCCTTTAATATGGCAAGGGTCAAGGGACAGGGCAAAAGAAAAAGGCAGGAATTGATAAAGGAATTTGAGTCAAGACATGGAAATTATAACTCCGGAGGGAGCACAGGTAAAAAACTTATGACCGCTTACAGGGAAATGGCTGTACATACAGCATGCTGCCTGATAAAATACGGGCCTCTGAGCCCTAAGGCACTGAGACAAATTGGCACGGATGCAAAAAAAACGACGACAATACTGGGGAAAAATCATTATGGCTGGTTTGAAAAAATATCAAGGGGATTGTATTCCATAAGCGAAAAAGGAAAGATGGAGGTTAAGGAATATAAAGTATTTTATGAATATTATACGGAATTGATAGAAAATAATGAAGTGGAAAAGAGCATCAGACTATTGGGAAAGGGTAAGTAAAGTGAGTAAAACAACAAAAGCTTTTATTACTTTGGGAATGAACTGCTTGCTCCTAATAATTGCATATTTCGCTTCAGAATGGCTGAAGACTGCTCCCCATACTATCAGACTGATTCCTCAGTATGCATCCTATCCGGTATTTCTTATTGGGATGTTTCTCAGTTGGTGGTTCAATAAGAGCAGGGTATTTTTCTGTTCCATGACTTTGATGCTCTGCCAGCTGTTTTTCTTGCACTATGCCCCCCGGGGATTGGATAATATTAATTACTCAAAAATGATATTTTCAATGGCAGCGGTTTATCTGCCCCTTAACATTCTGGTTTTTTCATCCCCAAAGGAGAAGAGTATCGTATCTTCCAAGGGAAGAATGAAGGTTCTTTTTATAATTTGCGAATTAATTATAGGGGCATGGATAGTATGGTATAATGATACGGATCTGCTTCAGCTTTTTGACATCAGTATATTTCCGGACAATATAGGACTGCCGCCCGGGCTTCCTCATTTATCAATTTTTTTATTTGCAGCTATTATTATATATCTTTTCTTCAGACAGTCCATTACGGGGAAAAATTATGATGCCCCTTACATTGGTATAGCAATGCTCTCTTTTACAGCATTATTCTTGGGCAGAGACAGGGATGTATCAATAATGTTCCTTCTGTCGGGGATTCTATTGTCGGCTGTAGCTTTTAAGGCATCCTACAATATGGCTTACACCGATGAACTGACGGGATTGCCCTCCAGAAGGGCTCTGAAGGAAGAAATGGAGAAGCTTAGCGGGAAATTTGCAATAGCTATGCTGGATATTGACCATTTCAAAAAGTTCAACGATACCCATGGCCATGAGGTAGGGGACGACGTGCTCAAGCTCATAGCAATGTGCATCAAAACCGCCGGAGGGGGAGGGAAAGCCTTCAGGTATGGAGGTGAAGAGTTTACGATTATTTTTCCTGGTAAATCTGTCGAACAGGCAATGCCCCATCTTGAGGAACTCCGCGAATACATAGCCAACAGAGGGTTTATAAAAAGGAGCAAAAAACGGCCCAAAGAGAAGCCCGCAGAAATAGTGACCAGAAGCAGGGCATACAAAAAACTGTATTTGACCGTAAGCATCGGGGTGGCTGAGAAGAATGAGGCCCGCAGCAGCCCTGAAGAAGTTATCGCAGCCGCCGACAAAGCACTGTACCGTGCAAAATCAAAAGGGAGAAACTGTGTATGCAAATAACCGGGAAGAGGTTATCTTCCCGGTCTTATAAACATCTGGGTCCAGTAATAGCTGCCGTTTTTGTCTTTTGCACATCCTGCTCCGATTTCGGTAAAGGAAGTGCTGAGTATATTTCCCCTGTGACCCGGTGAATTCATCCATGCTGCTACAACCTCCTTTGGGGTTCTCTGCCCCATTGCTATGTTTTCACCCCCGGCGGCCATGCTGATTCCAAAGGATTCTATCATGTCAAAGGGAGAGCCGTAAGTCGGAGATTGATGGGCAAAGTAGTTTTTATTTATCATGTCCTGGGACTTGTACCTTGCACATCTGGAAAGCTGCCAGTTGGCTTTAAGTGCCGGAAGCCCATTTTTGGTTCTTTCTATATTGGTCAAGCGTATTACTTCATTTTCCAGTGAATTTATTGCAGTTGTCGTTGGTATTGTGATCTTTTGTCCCGGATATATCAATGAAGGATTCTTGATTTTGGGATTTTTCGCTATTATTTCGCTTATTCCCACCTGATGCTTTTGGGCTATTTTCCACATAGTGTCTCCGGAGCGCACTGTGTAGGTCGTATCAGCAAAAATCTGCAAAATCGGCATTGAGAAGCACAGTATCATCGTAAATGCTATTATTTTTTTCTTCATTTTAAATATCACCTCACATTTATTTTTGATAAACGTGATTTTTTTATGTTAGGAAATTGTGGAAAAAAAACGAGGGCCGCAACCCTCGTTTTTTAAGTGCCCGTGCCATTATTTCCTCATGGGCATCAAATGCGGCGAAGCCGCCTTTGATCTTCGATTAAAACAGTTTATGCTTTTACATTTTTCTTTTCTTCTACATATTGCTTGGAGAAGAATTCCTTTGTAAGCTTGATTACGACTCCGCTTAAACCAAGTAAGCCTACCAGGTTGGGAATAGCCATAAGTCCATTCAGTGTATCCGCCAGATCCCAGAGCATATTTAGTCCGCCAATGGCGCCTACAACGATAAAGGGTATCCAGAGAACCCTATAGGGCGTAATGGCTTTGGGTCCGAACAGGAACTCTGCGCAGCGCTCTCCGTAGTACTCCCAACCGAGTATTGTGGAAAATGCGAAAAGTAGCACTCCTATAGAGACTATATATCCGCCGATTCCCGGAAGGCTTTGGCTAAATGCCATTGTGGTCAGTGCAGCACCGGTTTCTCCGCTGTTCCAAACACCTGTCAGCATTATCGATAACGCGGTAATGGAGCAGATTACTATTGTGTCCATGAAAACTTCAAATACACCCCAGAGGCCCTGACGCACCGGATGGTCAGTGGTTGCCGCAGCGTGGGCAATAGGAGCGCTTCCAAGACCTGCCTCGTTGGAGAATACTCCACGGGCAACGCCTTTTGTCATGGCAAGCTTCATTGTGGAACCGGCAAATCCGCCGATTGCAGCAGAGCCTGTGAACGCACTGCCGAATATCAATCCGAATGCCTCTCCAACATGGCTTATATTCATTATTATTATTGCTAAACCGCCAATGATATAGAAGGCAGCCATAAAGGGAACCAGAAGCTCGGTAACCTGAGCGATTCTCTTGAGGCCTCCAAGGATAACCACTGCTGAAACAGCTGCAATGACAATACCTGAAGCCAGATTGGGAACGCCAAAGGATACGTTAAGGGCAGCCGCAACGGAGTTGGACTGAACCATATTGCCTATTCCAAAGGCTGCAAGGGCACCGAAGCCTGCAAATACAAGGGCCAGCCATTTCATTTTCAGTCCCTTTTCGATATAGTACATGGGGCCTCCTACAAAACGTCCATCCGGAGTTTTTTCTCTGTAGTTAATCGAAAGGACAACCTCTGCATACTTTGTGGTCATGCCCATTACAGCAGAAAACCACATCCAGAATACTGCGCCTGGTCCGCCGATCGCAATAGCTGTAGCAACACCGGCAATATTGCCTGTGCCGACGGTAGCAGCCAATGCTGTAGCAACAGCCTGGAATGCGGTTACCTCTCCTTCACCTTTTCCTTCCTTTGAGAAGATTTTCATCAGGGTGTTTTTGAGGATGTAGCCCAGTTTGCCAAGAGACATAAAATTAGTGCGCAGGGAGAGATAGATGCCGGTACCCACCAAAAGTATCAGCATAGGGGGTCCCCAGACAAAGGAGTTGACAATACCGTTGAGTTCCATTATCTTGTCCATAATATACCTCCTTAAATAATATACATCAAATACCTTCCCCAAAACGGTGTGGTGCATATATGCTGTGGGCGCCAGCACGGACTGTGCACTTGCTAGAGAACATATCATCGGCTGTCATGGCGCTGTTATAAGCCGTTTGATATATAGGCGGGTAGATGAATTGGGGAGATATGTAATGCCCCTGTAATAATAGTAATATATAAGTCTTATTTTATCAGTATGATAAATATTTTACAATATGTATTATCAAAATATATTTCTAGGTATTGTTAATTATCTAACAATGTAAATGCCTTAGCATATTAATTACATAACAAAAGGACCCCTATAATTTGTTAACGGCCTAACAAATATGTGACTTTTTACCTTGTTGATTAAATGCCTTTCTTTCTATAGAATAGTAGGTAGTAAGAAAAATGTTTACTAAAGCCGCCTATGCAATATGCATAGAACAATACAAAAGGTGGGGTGATATTTTGGACATTTTTACAAAGGCTGTAAGCGGCCTGGGCTATACCGCTTATATAATCATTGGTGCAATAGCAGCCATATTTGCTGTTTCCTTTTTTACCATGATCACGGTCAGGGGGCATTACCGCAAGCTTCAGGAGGATTTGGCTTCGGCGGCGGGAAGGAAGGATGGAAGATTCAGGAGCCAGGTATTAACTGCAGCTGTTGAGGATTATAAGAGCATTTCCATGGCTGCAGGTAGTGAGGTTAATACCCAGGCAATAATAGAGAAAAATTTTAACGTCAGGCTAAAGGGACTTGGGCTTGGAGAAAGGTTTGTTAAGAACTCGGTTTCATTGATGGTAGTTCTTGGGCTTCTGGGGACATTCTACGGGCTGACATTATCCGTAGGCAAGCTGGTGGAGCTCCTTAGCAGCAGCGGAGACGGTGATCTGCTTGTCAGTCTGGATTCCGTAATAACAGGGCTTATTTCTTCAGTAAAGGGTATGTCTGTGGCCTTTTCAACGAGTTTGGCAGGGGTAGGAGGCTCCATAGTCATCACTGTTCTTGGAATCATATTTAACATAGAAGAAGCAAGGCAGGGTCTTCTGGTCCAGCTTGAAGACTATTTGGACAACATAGTGGAACAGGAACTGCTTTCAAAGAAAGAATCCGAGCTAAGCAAAATAGGGGCGACAATATCGACCTCCTTCGACGGGTTCAGCAGCAGGGTAGAGGACATACTCCGCATCACCGTATCGGATTTTTCGGACAAGCTGGAGGCGGCAAGCGGCAATATACAGGAATCCTCAAAATGCCTTGGGGAAGCTATAACCAAATTTGAAAATGCTCTTTCCGTATTCAGTGAGAATACGAGGGACTTCAGCGAATTCAACTATAATCTTAGAGGAAATATTGAAAGGATGGACGTAGGCTTCCTTAACCTGAGGGAATCCCTTATGGATGCCACAAAAACCATAACGGGGTTACCCGCTGCGGTACAGCAGGCAGCAGTGACGGGCGGCAATGAAAAAGGCAATGGAAATGAGAGGTAGATTATGAAAATCAGGAGAAAATATTTTGGGGGAGAAGCTGCGGCCCAGGATTTCTGGCCTTCTTTTACGGATGTAATGTCCACTTTGGCATTGATATTGTTTTTTCTGATGCTCCTGGCCTATATACAGAACATTATATACGGCAATAATCTGTTAAATGCCAAGAAACAGCTGGAAATTGCCAGATCGGATATAAACATTGCTGAGAAGGAATTAAAGCGTATCAGGCTTGATATAGATAAGACCCAGAATGCTTTGGCATTATCCGAACAGGAGATCGAGAATCAGAAGGCAATTATCCAATTAAGCAATGAAGAGTTGCAAAGCCTTAGATTGAGGCTTCAGAGCATAGCTTTTCTCAGACTTGACATATTACAGAAGGTCAAAGAGTCAGTGGAGAAGGAACTGGGAAGGTATAACGAAAAAGGGCAGGAGCTTGTGTCTATAGGGGACAATGCAAATATAATAATTAACGAAAGTATGGTCTTTGCCTTTAATTCATACAAGCTGAAGCCGGAGGCAAAAGAGCTTCTGACACAGCTTTCCAGAGCCTTTGAGAGAGTGCTGGAGGATTCGGATGTCAGGGAAAACATAGATGCAATAAGCATCGAGGGCCATACGGACAGCAAGGGGGATTCTTCTTACAACAGGGAACTGTCTGCAAGAAGGGCAACGGAGGTAGTGAACTACATGTTCAGTACGAACCCTAACTTGGAAATTAAATACGGGGAATACTTTGCTGCTAATGGATTTTCTGAATTCCGACCTATAAATACAGGAAGCGATGAAGGAAGCATGTCCGAAAACAGGCGTATAGAAATTTCTATCATAGTGAAGGATTCAAACATACAAAAGGTAATCAACAAATATTTTAATGAAACTGAGAGAATGTTTGAATAGAACAAAAAACGGCATGGGCCGTTTTTTGTTCTATTTTAGTTTGTTGACATATTTTCTCATGGATTCCAAGGGTATGGCGCCGGAGGTACCATCATCCAAAAAACCTTCGGTATCAATGAAATATGAAGTAGGTATTCCTTTGACCTGATATAATTGAGAGACCTCCCCCTTTGTATCAAGGAGTACGGCAAAATTATATTCATTCTTTGAAATAAAAGACTGCACGGTGTTTTTGTCTTCGCCGACGTTCACTGCCAGCATTATTAGGTCAGTATCCTTTGTCTCCTGATAAAGCTTCTCCATGTCAGGCATTTCCGTTTTGCATGGGGGGCACCAGGTTGCCCAGAAGTTGAGGAAAACCTTTTTGCCCTTGTATTGGCTCAGTGTTACTTTATTGCCCTTTAGGTCCTCAAGGTTAAAATCATAATCGTCCATAAGGTTGAACCTGGCTTGTTCCTGACGGCCCTCTGCTTGGCCTTCTGCTTGGCTCTCCGGTTGCCTCTCCGTCTGTTCGCTGTTTTCTTCCGGTTTATTTGGAGCCGGATCAGATGCCGGATCGGATATGGATTTCTCTGCTGCCCTATCGGCTATCAATTTGTAGCTTTGGACCGAGTAAACGGCCATTATCACAAGAACAACTGCCAACAGCAATATAAAAATATTTTTTTTCATAATTAACTCTCCATTCAATGGTTTATTCTAACTTGGCAATAAGACCACCATATCAAAAATACGTTAGCGTTTTAGGTGGAGGGAGATATTCACTGACCAAAAAAATTCATGTACTGGTTCAGAACAGATATTTTACCGGTAAATATGAGAATGCCCATAAGTATCAGCAATATCCCGCTTATCACAGATATTGCCTTCAGATGTTTGGATATTTTTTCGAAATATTTACTAAAGCCTCCTATAGCATAAGCGGTTAGCACAAAGGGCACCGCCAGTCCCAGGGAATAAGCGGCGAGCAGCAGTATTCCCATGTTTATTGTTTCCATACTGCCGGCATATATCAATATTGATGCGAGTATGGGGCCTACACAGGGAGTCCAGCCTGCAGCGAAGGCCATGCCGACAAACACAGAGCTTATATTTTTTCTTAGCTTTTCGAAGGGTACGATCCTCTTTTCGTAATAAAGTGTCTTAAATTCAAAAATGCCCGTTATATGTACCCCGAACAATACTATCAAGGCACCGCCGACTTTCCTGAACATATCCATTTTACCGGTAAGAAGCTTGCCTATGGAGGTTATTGAGGCACCCATGGCAATAAACACAATGGAAAAACCCAGGACAAATCCCAAGGATTTATATACAGTATGCAGTTTAGCTTTTCCGGTGCGAAGCTCAGCTATGGTAGAACCCGTTATATAAGTGATATATGCAGGCACTAGCGGCAGCACGCAAGGGGAGAGAAATGAAAGCAGTCCTGCAGAGAAAGCCAGAAAAAACGATATATTGTTCAATTATATCACCTTCCTTAACAATAAGTATACCCCCCATAGGTATACATTAATTATATCATGGCCTTAGTTATATTTAAAGAACAAAAAATAAAAAATATAAATCTAAACATTACTCTTCAATTGACATAGTAAGTGCAACTAAAGAGCCCGAGGGTGGTTGCGTTTAGTTTTACAAAGTAGTGGATGGCATTTAGTTATACATACAATTATTTGTAAATATCTTCTCCCCCATGGGGAGAAGTTGCCTATTGACGGTGTTCTTGACCCTGCTGGCAACAATCTCCTCCCTCATGGGGAGAAGTT
>CAYURW010000068.1:0-14577 GCA_964447145.1 uncultured Clostridiaceae bacterium | reverse complement strand
AATTAGGTATAAAGGGGATACATCCTCTTTCTGAGGAATTGAATATAATGCGGGATATAATGATTGCCGAGGAGACAGGATCCCACATACATATAGCCCATGTGAGCACAGCCAAATCTGCAGAAATAATACGAAATGCGAAAAAAAAGGGGATCATGGTCACCTGCGAGGTGACTCCTCATCATATAGGGCTGACAGAGGATACTATCACTCCGGCTTGTACTGATTGCAAGGTGAATCCTCCCCTAAGGACCGCAGAGGATGTAAAGGCTCTAAAAGAAGCCCTTAGGGACGGAACCATTGATGTAATTGCCACCGACCATGCCCCTCATCATAAGAGCGATAAGAATAAGGATTTCTATAGCTCCGCTTTTGGAATATCCGGAATAGAAACCGCATTTTCTGTTTGCTATACGGAGCTGGTAGAGGCAGGGATACTTACTCTGAGGGAATTGTCAGCAAAAATGAGCTTTAATCCTTCGAGGATATTGGGGTTGAATACGGGGGAAATAAGAGGAGGAAAGGAAGCCGATATTGTAATAGCAGATATTACTGGTACGGTTACAATTGACAAGGGAAAGTTTATATCAAAAGGAAAGAACACACCTTTTCACGGAAGAAATTATAAGGGAGATATTGCATATACAATAGTTAAAGGCAGGGTAGCCTATGAAAGAAATAACCGGCTGGAGCCTTAACTAATTGAGCTGTGCCGAGCAGCTACGGGAGGGATAAATTTGTTCACGGACAAACTGATAGAAAAGGTATTAAAATGCAAGAATCATGTGGTGGTGGGGCTGGATCCCAGAATCCAATATATACCCCGTCATATTCTGGAGGATGCCGGAATAAAAGTTGGATCGGATGCAGGTGCAGGTGAAGCTGCGGAAGCATTTTTCAGGTTTAATAAAGAAATAATAGACAATGTGTACGACATAGTCCCGGCGGTAAAGCCCCAGGTAGCCTTTTATGAACAATACGGCACGGCGGGATTCGAATGTTTCCTAAGAACCTGCGAATATGCAAGAGCAAAGGGCCTTCTGGTCATAGGGGATGTAAAAAGAAGCGATATAGATTCTACCGCAGAGGCATATTCCGACTTCTATCTAGGCAGCAGCAATTGGTCGGCGAATACTGATTGTATTACTCTGAATCCATATTTGGGCATCGATGCCCTGATGCCCTTTGTTAAGAATTGTGAGAGAAACGATAAAGGGATATTTGTACTTGTAAAAACCTCCAACAAGTCTTCAGGAGACATACAGGACCTGGAATCAGGGGGCAGGAAGTTGTATGAGCATGTTGCCGAAATGGTCGTCAAGCTGGGGAAAAACATTATTGGCAGTTTCGGATACAGTTCTGTAGGCGCTGTTGTAGGGGCGACTTTTAGGGATGACGGGGAGCGGCTCAGAAAATTAATGAAAAGAGCTTATTTCCTGGTTCCCGGCTATGGAGCTCAAGGGGGAACGGCCGGGGATGCAGCGGTTTGTTTCAATGAGGATGGGCTTGGTGCGGTCATTAATTCTTCAAGAGGCATTATTGCGGCTTATATGAGTGATAAATACAAGGACAAGTATACTGAAACGGAATTTGGAAAGGCGGCAAGGGAAGCGGCGCTGGCAGCAAGGGATGACATAAACAGCGAACTTGCAAGAGCCGGGAAAATTGCTTGGTAGGGGATGAGACTATGCAGTACATTGGTAAGGTCCTTAGAAATGTTGAATTATGTGAAAATGTTTATGAAATGTTGATTGAGTGCCCGGAAATAGCCAGAGGAGCCAAGCCGGGACAATATCTGCATATAAAGGTTGGCAAAGGGATCGACCCGATCCTGAGAAGACCTATAAGCATAGGCAGAATCGATAAGGATAAGGGAAGCATATCGCTGATTTATCAGATAATTGGAAAAGGTACGAAAAAGATAGCCGAAATGAAGCAGGGAGAAGATATTGATGTTATCGGGCCCCTGGGAAATGGATTTGAGATATTTGAAGGAAGCAAGTGCGCCGTTGTGGGAGGAGGGATGGGAACTGCCCCTTTGCTGGAGCTTGCCTCCCGAATCAAGGATTGTGATGTATATCTGGGATTCAGATGCAGTACCTTCAAGATAAAAGAGTATAAGGAAATTTGCAAAAAACTTCTTATTGCTACGGAAGACGGAAGCATGGGCAGTAAGGGTTATGTTACCGATCTTATTAAGGATATTGGCAGGTATGATGTAGTATACACCTGCGGCCCAAAGCCCATGATGAAAAAAGTTAAGGAGCTTTGCGATGCAAGCTCTGTAAGGTGCTATGCATCACTGGAAGAGAGGATGGGCTGCGGTATAGGGGCATGCTTGGTCTGTGCCTGCAGAATAAAAGAGGGGGATACCTGGCATTACAAAAGAGTATGCACCGATGGACCCGTATTTGAGGCCGGGGAGGTGGATTTTGATGATTGATATGAAAGTCGACATAGGGGGCATAAAACTAAAAAACCCTGTAGTTATGGCCTCCGGAACCTTCGGATTCGGAAGAGAATATGCCAAATTCTATGATTTGAGCAGGCTCGGGGGAATTGTAGCAAAGGGTTTGACTCTGGAACCAAGGGAAGGCAATAGGCCCCCTCGGATAGCCGAGACCCCTGCAGGCATTTTGAATAGTGTGGGGCTGCAGAATCCGGGGGTGAATATCTTCATCAAGGAGGAGCTCCCTTTTCTGAGGCGGTATAATGTTGCAGTCATAGCAAATATTGCGGGCAACACTGTGGAAGATTATTGCAGGATGGCGGAAAAGCTGGGAAGCTGCGTCGATGGTATAGAACTGAATATTTCGTGCCCTAATGTAAAGGAAGGGGGGGTCACATTCGGGACAAAATGTGATTCGGTTTATAATATAACCTCAAAGGTAAAGGAATATTGCAAGGTCCCCCTTATAGTAAAGCTTTCTCCTAATGTCACGGATATTGTTGAAATTGCTGAAGCGGCGGAGAAGGGGGGAGCGGACGCCATATCCCTTATTAACACATTGCTGGGAATGTCAATAGATATTAATACGGGAAAGCCTGTGCTTGCAAACATTGTAGGAGGACTTTCAGGGCCTGCCGTGAAGCCGGTGGCAGTGAGAATGGTATGGCAGGTCGCGGGATCAGTCAATATACCGGTGATAGGAATGGGGGGAATAAGCTGCTGGCAGGATGCAGCAGAATTTATAATAGCCGGCGCCGATGCAGTATCTGTTGGAACGGCCAATTTTATAAATCCCTATGCACCATTGGAAATAATTGAAGGGTTGGAGAGATTTCTGGAGGGAAAAGGATTTGAAAATGTAAAGCAATTGAAGGGGCAGTAAATTATATATTGTGAATGGAGGAGAAAATAAATGCTGACAAAAAAAATGGTGAACAATATTTTGGAGAAGACAGGAGTGCTTCAAACGGGGCATTTTTTGCTCACCTCAGGCAAGCATAGTAACAAATATATTCAGTGTGCAAAAATTTTCATGCATCCCGATATCAGCACGGAAATATCAAAGGATCTGGCTGGAAAATATGAGGGGCATGATATTGATATAGTTGTAGGGCCTGCCATAGGCGGTATAATAATGGCTTATGAAGTGGCAAGACAGTTGGATGTTATTGCATTCTTTGCAGAGAGGGAAAACGGAGTAATGGTATTTAGGCGCGGCTTTGAAATAACACCGGGATCAAAGGTACTTGTGGTTGAGGATGTGATCACTACCGGTGGTTCCGTAAAAGAGGTAATTGATCTGGTAAGGACAACAGGGGGAGAGGTAGCAGGTGTGGCATGCGTGGTAGACAGGAGCAAGGGCAAGGCGCTGTTCGATGTACCTCTTAAAAGTGCGATAAAAATAGATATTGACACCTATGAACCCGAGGAATGTCCAATGTGCAAATCCGGGTCCGTTGCTATAAAACCGGGAAGCAGGATCATCTAGCCAAAATCCGGGTTTTAGAAGTTGACTATAGGGAGACAGCGGATTTCGCACAGAATATAATATTGCTTCTGGAAAAAATACTCACCGAAATAGCTCTATAATAATTGGAAAATCTATATAGTCAATAAAAAAAGAGCAAAAATAAGCAAGTAGGGTTACATTTTTTTTAGAGAACCATTAAATTATGTTGAATTTTTTGAAAATTAAATGTATGATAATGGTATATAAAAAAAAGGAGGTATGACTGATGACAGAAAAAAGAGAAACCTGGGGATCCCGGTTTGGCTTCATTATGGCTGCTGCAGGTTCGGCAGTCGGACTTGGAAATATTTGGAGATTCCCTTACCTGACCGGCATGAATGGCGGCGGAGCATTTATATTTATTTATTTAGGTTGTGTCGCACTTGTAGGGCTTTGCATTATGACCGCCGAGTTTGCCGTAGGTAGAAGAAGCGGCCTTGCCGCAGTTGGCGCTTACAAAAAATATGGCGAAAGATGGGCTTTCGCGGGAGCTTTGGGAGTCCTCAGCGGATTCTTGATCATGGGCTTCTATCCGGTAGTCGGTGGATGGGCGATGGCTTATATAGGCAAATCCTTTACCGGGCTTCTGTCCAATCCAGCAGCTATAGGAGATGCCTTTGGAGGATTTATAGGAAACCCTGTACAGCCATTGGTATGGATGCTCATTTACATGGTAATTAACGTGCTGATTGTTGCAAAGGGTGTCCAGAGCGGTATTGAAGCTGCCGGCAAAGTTATGATGCCCTTGTTGTTTGTTATCCTGATAGCAATAATTTTCAGGACTGCTACTCTTGAGGGCGCTGCTGAAGGGTTTAAGTTCCTGTTTACACCCGACTTTTCCAAGGTGACAGGCCAGACCTTCCTGGCTGCGTTGGGTCAGGCGTTCTTCTCTCTTAGTCTTGGCATGGGCTGCATGATTACATACGGAAGCTATCTGAATAAACAAGAAAAACTTCCTCAGAATGCTTTGATCGTAGTCAGCATGGATACAAGTGTTGCTCTTCTGGCTGCTATTGCAATATTCCCGGCACTTGCTTCATTTGGAGTAGAGCCGACTGCAGGCCCGGGGCTTGTTTTCATAGTCCTGCCTCAGGTGTTTGCTCAATTAGGTGCAGCAGGCCCGATATTCTCGGCATTGTTCTTTGTACTCCTGTTCCTTGCCGCTCTTACCTCATCGGTATCCCTGATGGAGGTTGTTGTTGCATATCTGATTGACCAGCATCGTATGGCGAGGAAAAAGGCTGTTTACATTACATCCGGGATAATGACAGTAATGTGCATACTTTCTTCATTGTCTCTGGGCGCTATGTCAGGGGTCACATTCCTGGGTGTCGGTGCATTTGATTTCTTCGATATCCTCACAGATAAGATATTCCTGGCAATAGGCGGAGGCCTTCTTGCAATATTTGTAGGCTATTTCCTGAAGAAGGAAGACTTAAAAGACGAGCTTACAAATGGCGGCACAATTAGCTTCCCAGCCTTTGAACTCTGGTATAACCTTACAAAATATGTGATACCTGTAATTATTGGTATAATAGCAATAACAGGCATTCTGTCAATAGCTCAAAAGGGATTGATGGTATTCGGAGTATTGGTCATAGTGGTGTTTGCTATCTTCTCCAAAAAATTCTAATAAGAATAATAATAAGGCAAAAGCTGTTGAGTTATTCAACAGCTTTTGTTTTTATAGAATTCACTTTTGTCTCGTCCGGATCTATATATACTGTCTGGTGATTCTCATATATTACCATGCCCGGCCTTGCCCCGGGAGGTTTCCTGACGTTTTTTCTCCTGGTATAATCTACCGGTACCTTTGAGGATATTTTCCCTTTGCTGTAATATGCGGCAAGGATTGAGGCCTCTTCAAGGGTGGCATCGTCAATCTCCCTGCCCTCAGTTTTTATTATGACATGGGAACCGGGGATATCCTTTGCATGAAGCCATATGTCCTGGTTGGCAGCTAACTTTTGAGTAATATAATCATTTTGTATATTGTTTTTACCCACATATATCAGGAAGCCGGCAGAGGACGTGAAAGTCATTGGTTTTGATACCTTGATCTTTTTTGCGCTCAGGACTTTTTTAACTTTTGTGTAACCCTGCTCTGCCAATTCACTTCGTATTTCTTCAATTTCCTTCTCCTCGGTGCATTTATCCAGATTATCGATCAGAGATTCCAAATACATTATTTCCTGTTTACTTTCCTCAATTTGCAGGCCGATTTTTGCCCTTGCCTTCTTCAATTTATTATAACGCTTATAATACCTCTGGGCATTCTCTGAAGGGGAAAGCTGCAAATCCATGGGTATCTCCATATATTCGGTGCTGGAGGAATAATAATTGAGAAGCCTTGTAGTCTCCTGACCTTTTTTCAGGCTATATACATTGGTCATAATAAGGTCGCCATAGATTTTGTACTTTTCGGAGCCCTCAGCCTCCTGAAGCTCTCCTCCCAGTAATTCAATTTTTTTGTGACAGCGGTCCAGCCTGTTGCCGATAATTTTGCGCAGGTCACCAGACCTTTGCTTTATCCTCTCTCTCAGATCCTTTTCATAATAGAACCTTTCAATTGCTTCGCTTATACTGCCGAATTCTTGCATTTCGCAGCCTTCATATGTACTAAGTATAAAACAAAAAAAATCCAGAGCTTTTCCATCCTTATAGACTATATTGGAGTTGAAGGAGGAACTAAGGACAGCTCCAAAATACTCGGCGAAGGAGTTGTATAGCTGATCGATCCGGCTGCTGTCACACTGCTTCAGATCAGTATCGCCATCTATCCCCGCCCTGAGGCATATTTCTCCTGCAACAACAGGGCTTATGCCGGCATAGGTATTCATTATATATTTTTCTGCTCTTATGCTTAATGGAAATCCCTCTATTCCTTCAATAAAGCTTTTCCTTGACACCTTCAAAGGGCCTGTCTTTCCATTAGAGGGGGGGGATTCATATTCCCTACCGGGCAATATCTCTCTCACACTGCTTATTTCAATAGTGACTCTTTTAATGCTGTCAATGATCGTTTTTGTAGGTTTGTCAATAAAAATAATATTGCTGTGGCGGCCCATTATTTCGGCAATAAGGGTTTTGTGGGTACTGTACCCCAGTTCGTCTGCAGAATCTATATCTATTTCTATGATCCTCTCAAATCCCGGCTGTCTTATTGAAACGATCCGGCCTCCCTGAAGATGCTTTCTTAGAAGCATGCAAAAAGAGGGGGGCGAATCCGGGTTGGATTTGTTTTCCCGTGCAAGGTGGACCTTGGGAAAGGTCGCACTGGCGCTCAATAGCAGCTTGACGGTTTCCCCGGAACCCCTTACATATATAATCAATTCGTCCTTTTCCGTCTGAAATATTTTTTCTATTCTACTGTTTATGATTTTGTTATTTAATTCATGAACAACAGCATTGACTACAGAACCGTCAAATGGCATTTGATCACCCCTAAGAAGTGTTTTGCACTTAGAAATTCACTTTTGCTGTATTATTATATCATTTTTCGTTCCCTTTTACTATATTTCGGATTCGTATTCACCGACCTGACTATTTCATCTTACCGGTCCATTTCCAAGGGCATTATGTCGTTTATCGTGAAAAGCACATTATTTTAAATAAAATCAGAAATAGAATGATTTTGTAATGGCAATTCTTTATCACGACACATATAGAATGTATTCACACAGAATAACGATAATTAATGAATTATTCAGTAAATCGGAGATATGTGAAGAAAATAAAATATTTTACCCCAAATATGTTTACTAGTAAATTTATATGTTATAATACATTAATGAGAATGGTCCCCGGGGGGCAGAAGATAAAGGCTTTCAACATAATGCAAACAGGAGGCTGGTAAGTTTGATAAAAAGCATGACGGGCTTTGGAAGAGGGGAGTTCAGTCAAGGTACAAATACTTTTGCCGTTGATGTGAGATCTGTCAATCACAGGTATTGTGATGTATCAATTAAAATGCCAAGGTCAGTTTCTGTATTGGAAGAAAAGGTTAGAGAATTTGTCAATGACAAGGTGAGCAGAGGGAAAATAGATGTATATATCAACTACAGCACCTTTAGGCAGAACTCACAGGTAAAGCTTGATACGAACCTTGCATGTGCATATGCAGATTCTCTTAATACCCTGAAAGAGATGTTCAAAATAAAGGATGAAATTAGCCTGACTTTGCTTGCAAGATTTCCTGATGTTATGGTCCCGGAGACCGTGGAACAGGATATGGAGGAGCTATGGTCAAACCTTAAGGAGGCGTTAGAATCCGCATTCGTCGCTCTGGTCGAAATGAGGGAACGTGAAGGCGGAAGGCTAAAGGACGATCTGTTTAAAAAAATTGACAACATTAAATTGCATGTAGAAAACATCAAAGGAAAATCAGCCGGCATTGTTGATGAATATAGGAATAAGCTGTATGAGAGGATTAAAGAGCTTACATCCGACATACCCATTGATGAAAACAGGCTTCTTACAGAAGTTGCTATATTTGCTGATAAATCAAGTATTGATGAAGAAATAGTAAGGCTTGGCTGCCATATGGAGGAATTAAGGAAAACACTGAGTTTTAATGGGCCTATAGGTAAAAAGCTTGATTTTATAATACAGGAGATGAATCGGGAAATAAACACCATAGGTTCAAAAAGTACCAATCTTGAAGTATTAAATTTAGTAATAAACATAAAGACCGAAATAGAAAAAATCAGAGAGCAGGTTCAGAATATAGAATAGAGGGAGGCAAAAAATGGGTATCAAATTAATAAACGTAGGATTCGGCAATATAGTATCGGCAAATAGGATAGTAGCAATAGTAAGCCCGGAATCAGCGCCAATAAAGAGAATAATACAGGAGGCAAGAGACAGGGGCATGTTGATTGACGCTACATACGGCAGAAGAACCAGGGCTGTGATAATAACCGACAGTGATCATATTATTTTATCTGCGGTACAGCCCGAAACTGTGGCAAACAGGCTTGTGGACCGGGGAGAAGATGATGAAGAGGTAATGACAGAGGAATAAAAAAGCGGAGGGGAACATGAAGAGCAAAGGTCTGCTTATAGTAATTTCGGGACCTTCAGGTGCCGGCAAGGGATCCATATGCAGGGAACTTCTTCACAACTGCGGCAATAATTTAGAGCTTTCAATTTCCGCTACTACAAGGGAACCCAGGGACGGAGAACATGAAGGTGTCGATTATTTTTTCAAGAGCGAGAAAGAGTTTGCGGTAATGGCTAAAAATGGAGAATTCCTTGAATATACTGAAGTGCACGGCAATTATTACGGCACCCCCAGGAAGTATGTTATGGACAGACTTGAAGAGGGGAAACATGTTATTTTAGAAATAGATGTCCAAGGGGGTATGAAGATAAAGGATGTATTTGCCGAAGCCATATTTATTTTTGTAATGCCCCCTACTTTTGAGGAACTAAGGAGGAGGATTAAAGGCCGCGGTACAGAGACTGAGCAGGATATCAGCAAAAGAATGAGGAATGCTCATTCAGAGATCAAATATGCCAGTTGTTATGATTATATAGTAGTCAACGATTACATAAGAAGCGCCACAGAAAAAATAAGCTGTATACTTACCGCTGAAAACTGCAGATACAAAAGGTGCAATATTGATTTTGAAAATTTCAGGGAGGGATAAAATGATATATCCTACTTTATCATCACTATTGGAAAAAGTGGACAGTAAATATACTTTAGTTGTTGCCGTTGCCAAAAGGGCCAGGCAGCTGGTTGATGGACAGCCCAAGCTTACATCGGTTGAGTCAGGCAAGCCGGTTACTATAGCAATAAATGAGATATATGACAATAAGATCGTTTATGAGAGAAACAACCCTTCAAAACCATCGGAATAAGCTAAGGAGACCAATATGCTGAAAGGAAAGAAAGTAGTTCTCGGGATATCGGGAAGTATAGCTTCATACAAAGCCTGCGAGATTGTAAGCAGGCTTATGAAGCAGGGCGCAGAAGTGCATGTTATTATGACGGAGGCAGCGGCCAGGTTTGTCACCCCTCTGACCTTGCAGTCCCTTTCATTGAACAGGGTGGCAGTTGATATGTTTGACTCCCCGAATTATTGGGAAGTGGAGCATGTTTCTCTGGCAAAGCTGGCTGATTTGATTGTTATTGCTCCTGCAACCGCCAATATAATCGGGAAGCTTGCTGCCGGGATTGCCGATGATATGCTCTCTTCTACAGTCATGGCAGCCAAAGCAAAAATAGCAATTGCACCCGCAATGAATACCAATATGTACGAAAACCCTGCGCTTCAGCGGAATTTGAGGCAGCTTGAAAAATCAGGGTATAAGATAATTGTTCCGGAGGAAGGGCGCCTTGCCTGTGGAGACATAGGAAAGGGCAAAATGGCAGATCCCGCTATAATAGAAAGAATAATAATTGAGCTGCTGAATCCAAAGCAGGATTTAGCCGGCAAAACTGTTCTTGTTACTGCCGGCCCGACACGGGAAGCCATTGATCCCGTCAGGTTTATTTCCAACAATTCTACCGGGAAAATGGGATATGCAATTGCAGAAAAAGCGGCTCAAAGAGGGGCCAGGGTCCTTCTTGTTTCGGGACCGGTAAATATTAATACACCCTATGGGGTATCAAAGTACAATGTAGTATCTGCCCGGGAGATGTATGACAAAGTAATGGAGCTTTTTGACGAATGCGATATAGTTATTAAGGCTGCTGCGGTATCCGATTATGCGCCTATGGAACCACAGGATCAAAAAATCAAAAAGGAATTTTCAGAAATCCAGTTGAAACTTAAAAAGAATCCGGACATACTTTATGAGCTGGGCAAGATTAAAGGCAATAAAATTATCACAGGCTTCGCCATGGAGACAGAAAATCTTATAGAAAATGCGAATCTCAAAATAAAAAAGAAGAACCTGGATCTTATTGTGGCCAATGATTTGAATGAGCCCGGGGCGGGTTTTGCCGCTGATACAAATACAGTAAAGATCATTGACAGAGAAGGAAACGTAGAAAGTGTTCTGCAAATGAGCAAGCTTGAAGTTGCGGACATAATACTTGATAGGATAAGGGATTTGAAGCGTACATAGCAGTACGCTTTTTTAGAAGGATGCATCGTTAAGGAGACTAAAATGGAAAACAGATTATATGCCGAGGTTATTGTGGCAAACAAGTGCAAAGAAACAGACAGGGCATACAGCTACATTATCCCTGAAGCTATGGAAGGAACCATATCAGTTGGGAGCAGGGTTATTGTGCCCTTTAGTTTAGGGAACAAGAAAATAGAGGGATATGTGATCAGGTTAAAAGACAGTATAGATTTTAATGCCAAAAAATTAAAATCCATAGCCGGAGTATTGGGCGACGAACCTGTAATGACCCCTGAGCTTGTTAAATTGGCAGAATGGATGAAAAAAAAATATCTGAGTTATCATATAGACGCAATAAGAGCGATAGTGCCGTCCCCCGTAAGGGCAAAAACCAGCTGTATTATTGAGCTTGTTGAAAGTGAAGATATTTATGAGAATATCAGCGGGATGAACTCAGGAATATTATCAGAGATAGCGGAGTTTATCGAATTGAATTCCGGGGGCGTCGGGCTCAGTGATATAAAGGCAAATTTTGATGACCCTAAAATAGACTATTACATAAAAAAGCTTATAGATGCAGGGGTAGTACGGAAAGTTCAGCTGATAAGAAATAAGGTGGGAAAGAGGACTGAAAAATTCCTTTATCCTGTTGACGGCATAGAAGTCGATACAATAAAGAATGCAAGCAAGCAAAAAGAGATTTTTGCGGTGCTGGTGGAAAATCCGGGAATGTCTTTAACAAAACTCAGAAAAATTTTCGGAAGCTGCAGCCAGCCGGTTAAAGCCATGGAAAAGAACGGGTACCTAAGGGTAGAAGAGAAGGATGAATACAGAAAGGTCAAATCCGAAATATATGAAGAAAAGAAGCATGAGCTTTCAAAAGAGCAGGTCATAGCCCTGGAGAGAATCAGAGATTTTTTCTCTAAGGGCAGAAATGTTGTGCTCCATGGCGTCACAGGCAGCGGGAAAACTGAAGTTTATATGGAGCTAATAGAGGAAATGCTCTCGGAGGGAAGGGATTCTATCATGCTTGTACCGGAGATATCCCTGACTCCCCAGATGGTATCTAGATTTAGCAATCGATTTGGGGATAATATTGCAGTTCTCCACAGTAGACTATCGGAGGGTGAAAAGTTCGACGAATGGAGAAAAATCAAATCGGGAATGGTAAAGGTGGCCATCGGGGCGAGGTCGGCTTTATTTGCCCCTTTTAAAGCCTTGGGGTTGATAATAATAGACGAGGAGCATGAGCATACATATAAGTCTGAAATCAAGCCCAAATATCTTGCAAGGGAGACAGCGGAGGAGAGATGCAGGATCGAGGGCGCTCACCTTCTTATGGGTTCGGCTACTCCCTCAATTGAAACATATTACAGGGCAATGACAGGGGAGCTGGGTCTTGCAGAATTGCAATCAAGGGCAAACGGGAGCCCAATGCCTGTGGTGGAAGTAGTGGATATGAGGGAGGAGCTTAAGTCCGGAAACAGGACAATATTCAGCAGCAGACTTACTGAAGCAATATTGAGCAACCTTAAGGACAGAGACCAGATGATACTTTTTTTGAACAGGAGAGGTCACTCCACTTTTGTATCCTGCAGGCAATGCGGAATAGTGATGAAATGCCCGCACTGCAGCATTTCCCTTACATATCATATAGGAAGTGAAAAGCTTGTATGCCATTACTGCGGGTATGAAACTTATAATCCGGATATATGCCCCAAATGCAAAAGTAACAAAATGAAATATTTTGGCGTAGGTACTCAGAAGCTGGAAAATGAGTTCAAAAGGAAATTTTCTGTAAACAATGTATTGAGGATGGATGCCGATACTACCGCCAGAAAGAATTCACATCAGGAGATATTGGATAGATACAGAAGGCGGGAGGCCAATGTGCTTCTTGGAACGCAAATGATCTCAAAGGGTCTTGACTTCCCCGGCGTTACTCTGGTGGGGGTGATAGCTGCGGATACCAGCCTCAATCTCCCTGATTTCAGATCTGCTGAGCGAACTTTCCAAATGATTGCACAGGTAGCAGGGAGGTCAGGAAGGGGGGACAAGGAGGGACGCGTAATTGTACAGACATACAGTCCCGAGCATTATAGCATTGAATATGCCCGCTGTCATGATTATAAAGGCTTCTATGAAAAGGAGATAATGCTTAGAAAGGAACTGGGATATCCCCCATTTTCAAATTTGGCCAACATAATAATAAGCGGCTTTATAGAAAAGGAAGCCGCAAGATATGCCGCCGAAATCGGTTTACAACTGGATGGGCTTGTAAGAAAACATGAGGGCGTGGAAAAATTAGGGCCTGCCCTGGCTGTTATATCACGTATAAAAAACAGGTTCAGGTGGCAAATAGTAATTAAGAGCAAAAGTGAAGAAACATTGAGAACATTACTTGGAGAGCTATCTGATTCATGGGGGGAGGGGCGGTCAGATATGGCCGTAAGTGTAGATTTGAACCCCCAAAGTATGATATAGTTGATTTGGATATAGAATAGTGGCATTAGATACCAGATGTGATATGGGGGATAAATATGGCAATCAGGGCTATTAGAAAAGATGGAGATAAGATCCTTAGAAAGGTTTCCCGAAAGGTAGACGTTATTGACGATAGAATTCGTATATTACTTGACGATATGAAAGAAACGATGAAGGACTCATCCGGAGTGGGCCTTGCCGCCCCTCAGGTAGGTGTACTGAGAAGAGTTGTTGTAATTGATGTCGGCGAAGGGTTGATAGAGCTTATTAACCCGGTAATAGTCTATGAAAGTGGGGAACAGACAGAGGAAGAAGGCTGCCTTAGTGTGCCGGGGATAAGGGGGCAGGTGAAAAGACCCGGAAAGGTTATAGTAAGAGCAATGGACCGTAAGGGTGAGACTGTGGAAATAACCGGGACAGAGCTTTTGGCTGTGGCCTTCTGCCATGAGATAGATCACCTTAACGGAATACTTTTTACCGATAAAGCGGTTTCGCTGACCGAGGAAGGATAGTATCAGAAGGGGGAACAACGGGTGAGAATGGTTTTTATGGGTACACCGGATTTTGCAGTTCCATGCCTTAAGGCAATGCTTATGGATAAATATGATATAGTTGGGGTCGTGACACAACCCGACCGGGCAAAGGGAAGGGGTAAAAATCTGGCATCGCCCCCAGTCAAGGTGTTGGCTGAGAAAGCGGGAATACCCATATATCAGCCTGAAAGAATCAGATCAGGGGAATTTATACAGAAATTAAAGGGATTGGATCCCGATATAATAGTTGTAGTTGCTTTTGGACAGATTCTACCTCAAGAGATACTCAGAATGCCGTCTTTTGGCTGTGTTAACATTCACGCATCCCTTCTGCCTAAGTACAGGGGAGCTGCACCCATTAATTGGTGCATAATAAATGGGGAGAGCAGGACCGGAATCACCTCCATGTATATGGATGAGGGGTTGGACACAGGGGATATGATTATCCAAAAAGAAATTGGGGTAGGTGAAAATGAGACTGCCGGGGAACTTCATGACAGAATGTCGGAGCTTGGGGCGTCAGT
>CAYURW010000067.1:0-14602 GCA_964447145.1 uncultured Clostridiaceae bacterium | reverse complement strand
TGCTTAATTGTAAACAAGAGAGTATGCTTAATTGTAAACAAGAGAGTATGCTTAATTGTAAACAAGAGAGTATGCTTAATTGTAAACAAGAGAGTATGCTTAATTGTAAACAAGAGAGTATGCTTAATTGTAAACAAGAGAGTATGCTTAATTGTAAACAAGAGAGTATGCTTAATTGTAAACAAGAGAGTATGCTTAAATTGTGATCAAGAAAGTCTATTAATGAGGAGAGATTATATTGACTGTTTTATTAAAGTTTTTCGGCCTTTTTATAGTTCTTGCCGCTTTTTTCTTGGCTTTACGGCTTCTTCGGCTGAGGAAGAAGAATTATGCCGAAAATGCCAAGGATGTGATTTCCCAGTTTGCGAAATACAGAAAATATGTGATCATTATACCGGTAGCTCTGGTATTGCTGATTTCTGCCAGCAGCTGCTTTTACTCCGTGGATCAATCCGAGTATGCTTTCCTGATAACCTTGGGCAAGCCAAATCCTGATATTGTGGAGCCCGGATTGCGGTTCAAGCTGCCTTTTGTCCAGAAGGTAAAAAAGCTGTCAAAAGAGACATATTCACTGACCTTCGGATATATTGAGAATACATCGGGATATAATAATAAGGCGGATTCCGCCGGTGGCGAGGTAACTGTAGTGCAGAATGAGGCTAAAATGATAACCGGTGATGAAAATATCATAATGGCGGATTTTGAAGTCCAATGGCGCATAGTGGACCCAATCAAGTTTGTATATAATAATGAGGACCCTGTGCTTACCCTTCGAAATGCAGTATCAACTTCATTAAAAGGGATAATAGGCAGCACAAAGGTTGACGATGTTTTGACCGACGGAAGGTCACAGATAATGAATGACGTAAGAGCTACACTGGTAAAGCTGGTAGCCGATTATGACATAGGAATCAATATAGTCAACGTGAACCTGCAGGACGTGGATCTGCCGACAAGTGAAGTGGATCAGGCATTTAAGAGGGTCACATCGGCAAGGGAAGAAAAAGTAACAAAGATAAATGAAGCAACAAAATATAAAAACGAGAAGCTAAATGCCGCAAAGGGTACAGAGGCGGCGCTAATAAGCAATGCGGAACGTTTGAGGACGGAGAGAATAGAAAAGGCAAAGGGGGATGTAGCCACCTTCAATGCAATTTATACAGAGTATGAAAAGAACAAATCGGTTACAAAGCAGCGACTGGTTATAGAAACTCTGAATCAAACGCTGCCTGGCATGAAGATATATATAATGGATGAGGGGACCGGCACAGTGAAGTATATGCCGATAGAAACCATCAGCAGCAAGGGAGGGAAAAACTGATGAACAAAAAGCAGATAAGCATAACAATAATTTCTTTAATAATATTTATAGCGTTTATCGTTTTATTGAACAGTATGTATATAACCACCCCTGCCCAATACACGATAGTTCGTCAGTTCGGCAAAATAGTAAATATAATAGACGAACCGGGCCTAAAGGTGAAAATGCCTATGTTCCAAACAATATCCCGTCTGCCGAAATACACTCTGCTCTATGATGTTCCTCCCGCAGAGATCAACACTCTTGATAAAAAGAGAATAATGGTGGATTATTATGCCATATGGAATATAACAAATCCTCAAAAAATGATCGAATCCCTGAGAACAGTCCAGGCGGCAGAAACCCGGCTGGGGGATATAATATATTCCAATGCGCGCACTGAACTGGGCAGACTGAATTTTGATCAGATAATAAACCTGAATACGGGCTCCCGAAGTGATTTTGACTTAGTTGTCAGGGATAAGGTCAACGGCATCTTACAGCAGAATGATATAGGAATTTCATTAATAGACATAAGAATGAAAAGGGCTGACCTGCCGGCAACCAATGAGCAATCTGTATATCTGAGGATGATATCGGAAAGGGAAAGCAAGGCTCAGGAATATTTGTCCCAGGGAGATGCGGAAGCAATCAAAATAAAGGCCGAAACGGACAGGGAAGTAGGAGAAATGCTTGCCAGGGCTGACAGGCAGGCTAAGGAGATAATCGCCGAGGGAGAACAGGAGGCGGCTAAAATATATAACGGAGCTTATGGAAAGGATCCGGAATTTTTTGAATTATATTTGACTTTGGATTCTTACAAAACCACATTGAAAGGTGAACCGGTAATTGTGATACCGTCTAATTCGCCCTATGCGAAATATATTACAGGGAGGTATTAGCTTTTGAAGGATGCTGATGTAAATACGGGTGGGATTGAAAAGCAAATGTTGGGGCCCGCTACCCTCCTTTACCCTGTACCGGCTGTAATGGTATCCTGCAGGAGCAGAGAAGGGGTAAACAATATTATAACAGTAGCCTGGACCGGAATAGTTTGTTCAGAACCGGCAATGCTTCATGTGTCGATAAGACCCGAAAGATTCTCCCACAACATCATAGAAAGCACGGGCAATTTTGCGGTAAACATTCCGAATAAAGACCTGGTCTATGCCGTTGATTTTTGTGGAACAAAATCCGGCAGAAATATAAATAAATTTGGGTATCTGGGCCTTACACCGCAGAAATCAAATATGATAGATGCTCCTTGCATCGGGGAATGCCCCGTGAATTTGGAATGCCGGGTCAGAGACTCAATAACATTAGGCTCCCATGATATGTTTATAGCCGAAATACTTTGTGTGAATGTTGAAAAGAGACTTTTGAAAGGATCTGGAAAACCGGACCTTAACAAAGCAGATCTTATTTGTTATAACCAGGGCGAATACAGGGCCTTAGCAGAACTTACGGGCAAATTTGGATCCTCTGCATCAAAAAAGTAAAGCATATGCTTTACTTTTTTTCTTCTCTGAATTGGAACTTGCTTTTTATTGCATTGTTAATCAGTCCGGCCTTTTGCAGCAGGGAGTCAGAGGATATTTTGTACTTCTCTGCAAGGTGATGCTCCAGGGCCTTAGAGTTGCACAGTCGGCAGTATATATATTCCAAGGCCGCAGCCCATGTATTTACATCGTCTATTTCAGGTACCTGGGGGAAAGTTGATTTTATAAATTCATACCAGATATCCTCGACAATTTTCCTGTAGGGCCTTTTATACAGACCCCGCATCATGGACAGAGCCTTGCGTTTCACTTCTCCCCATGATTTTTCCCATTCGGATTCCGGAAAGTCCAGAGAATCTATAGTAACATTTCTCACCTCGCCGTCAAAATTCACTGTATATGGCTCCTTGGCTCCTATGGAATTTAAGAGGAACACCGATTCCATTTTTATATAATTCTCTACCCCATCCCTCAGCATGAACTTTCTTATAACGTGTTCCATCTCAATCAACTTCTCATTCTTTATCTTATTGTAAAGGAGCTTCCTTAAAAAGTATTTATCAAAGTCCATCCCAAAGTATATTATATCCGGAGCATATTTGTTGGCTGCAAGAGCCTTTCTGCATTCAATCCCTTGCATTTCAATAAACTTATATATAAAATCAAGCCTATTTTTGATTTCGTCCTTTGGAAGCTGATATATATATGAAAAATGCAGGTCTCTATTTTCGGCCTCCAGCTGGTCTTTAGCCGCAGCGATAAAATAGCCGGAGACCATATTCCCTTTGTCAAGGATCGAAAGCTTCTCCCAAAGCCTTATACTCTCTTTATACCTTCTGCTGTTAAAAGCCGAAACTGCTGCGAAATGTATGTATATAGGATTCTTTAAGTCGAGGGTCAGAAGCTTTCTGAAGGTTTTGTATGCGCTGTTATGTCTGCCCAGCCCTCCGTAGGTATCCCCTATCTTGTACAGCAGATCCTCGTTATCAGTTTGAATTTTGTTGATCACCCTTATTTGTTTCTTAACCAGGCTCATTGCACCCTGTTTATTGTAGAATAATGCAAGATTGCAATTCGCATGTACATTGGACTCCTCATAGGAAAGAACCTCCAGGGCAAGCTCAGCTGCTTTATCCAAAAAACCCAGATAGTAATATGCCAATGAAAGATTATTCCTTGCAGGTATAGCATTGGGAAGCATTTTTACAACTTTTTCGAATTTCTGGGTAGCCTTTTCATATTCTCTCTTTTCCAGGTGATCGATTGCCTCTTCTTCAATTTTGTAGATCTTCTCAAGTTCTTCATCATCTAAATTATTATTAGCATCTTTTATGGTTGAGAGCATTTCCAGTAATTCTTCCGCCTCTTCTGCAAACTCGCCCTCAGGGGCTTTTTCAAGATAGAGCCCAAAATACTCAGAGGATTTTTTTATTTTTTGAAGCTGCATATAGTTGCACCCCAAACCGAAATAACACTCAAGATAATCAGGATCAATATCCTTGACTATATTGATCAGAACCTCGGTGGAACGTCCTATATCCCCATTCTCTGACAACAGCCCCGCATAATTAAACAGAATAAAGCTGTCATAGGGTTTGAGCCTGACGGCTTTTTCAATATATCTCAAGGCAGTCTCCAATTTACCCTTTTGGATATATTTATATCCAAGGTTAAAGTAGAATTCCGCTCCTCTTTCAAATGCAACAACTTTATTGCCCATATCTGCATCACCAATCCCACGGCCGCCTATTGCCAATATTATATATAGTTTAGCATATATAGAATACACCGGTAAACTGCTATTTGAAATGGCTCCTGACTTTTGTAAAAACAAAAGCCGCAACATAAACCTATAATGGATTTACTTGCAGCTTTTCCCCGCCCAAAATCACACAGTCATCTTTGCTTTGTTATATTATTTTTGAATGCGTAGATAGCGGCTTGGGTCCTGCCGCTTACATTTATTTTCCTGAATATGCTGGAAACGTGATTCTTTACTGTTTTTTCGCTGATAAAAAGCTTGTCCGCTATGTCCTTGTTGTTCATACCGTCTGCTATAAGCGCAATAACTTCGTATTCCCTCTGTGTCAGATCGTTATCGTATCTGTTCCTGGTCACCTTGGGTTTGTTTAATTCCCTTACCAAATCTATGGCTAATTTTGGCTGTATATATGACTCACCAATATATGCATCCCTTATAGCCTTGAAAAAGCTGGCCGAATCGGAATCTTTGAGAACATAGCCCGAAGCCCCTATCTCCATTGTCTCCAGAAGGTATTCCCTGTCTTCATGTATTGTAAGTATTATTACTTTTGTATCTATTTCATCTTTCTTAAGCTTTTTAAGCGCCTCTATTCCATTCATCAGAGGCATATTTATATCCAAAAGCAGCACATCCGGTTTGAGCTCCCTGACCTTCTCTATGGTCTCAACTCCGTTAGAGGCCTGCCCCACTACCTCAAAATCCTCCTCCAACTCCAGAAGCTGTTTGAGCCCTTCTCTGACTATGGAGTGGTCATCTGCGATCAATATGTGTATTTTATTCACATTGTCCCTCCTCACCTATATCCACGGCCAAGCTCGCAAATATTCTGGTGCCCTTGTTACGGGCTGTTCTAATATCAAACTTTCCATTTAGGAGTTCGACTCTTTCTTTTATATTGAGTAACCCGTATCCGGCATCTTCCCATTTTGTCATTTGAATTTCTTTTTTATCAAAACCCTTCCCGTCATCGCTTATGAGAAGATTTACCTGATTGCCGGCATACTCAACGCTTATGCTTGCGTTTTTGGCGCCGGAGTGCCTTTTTATGTTGGTCAGTGCTTCCTGCACGATCCTGAAGGCTGCAAGCTCGACAACCGGCTTTAATGGTTTGGGTTCTCCCAATACCAAAAATTCGACAGGTATGTTGCTTTCTTCGATATATTTGGCTATGTATCTCTGAAGGGTGGGAATAAGCCCCAAATCGTCCAATGACATCGGTCTCAGGTTATATATGATCTGTCTTACGTCCCTGAGGCTGGAACGCAGAAAATCCTTCAGGCTGCTCAGCTCATTTTTTGCCTTCTCTTTATCCTTATCAATAAGCTTTTCACATAGCTCGGCCTTTATGACAAGATTGGCTATAAGCTGTGCGGGGCCGTCATGGATATCCCTGGCAACCCGCTTCCTTTCTTCCTCCTGCGCTTTTATCAGCTTTATGCCCAGATATTGCTTCTGCTTGATATCGCTTAGCTGTATTGAAATATCCTGCAATTCCCCGCTTAAATAGCCCATTGCAATGCCTACCCTGGAAACAAGAGTCTCAGCCTTTTTTAAGGTATCCCTTGCTGTCTTGAGCCTTCTCTCCATTTCAGCCCTTTTTTGAATAAGCATCTGCTCTTCTGCTGTTTTGGCCAACAGCTGCGCTTGGATATCTCTTGCCCTATCGTAAGCCTTTTTTACATCTTTCTCACTGTGGTCTTTTATATCCTTGCTAACCATCATAAGCTGATACCGACAATCTTTATCAAGCTTCTGAAGCTTATCGACATTTTTTATCAGTTCCGATGTAGCCACCCTAATTTTTTCGAGTTCTTCCTCCGCTACCCGGCATTCGTTGCGGGCATTCTCGGCTATGCTGAATATTTCGCTCCTGCTTTTTTCGATGGCTTCGACAGTGTTTTTAATTATTTCATTTAATCTGTCAATAATGGACACCCCCCGCTTAGCTGAGAACTTAATTCATTGCACTAAATGGCCGCAAGCTGCTCCTGCTCCTGCTTATCAAACAACAAATCCAGATCGAGAATTACCAAAAGCCTATCCCCGGATTTCCCTATGCCCGTAATGTATTTTCTGTCAACCCCTGCAATTATTTCAGGTGGTTCCTGTATGTCGGCTTCGTCTATTGCCAGCACCTCCGAGGCATCATCCACGATAAAAGCCACCTGCTTGTCCCTAAGATTCACAATAACAGTTCTGGCATTTTCGGCTAAATCCTGTCCGGGTATATTAAACCTTTTTTTCAAATTAATCACCGGAATAACATTGCCTCTGAGATTTATCACACCTTCAATAAAGTCAGGGGTATTTGGCACTTTGACCGATTCCGGGCAGGATCCTATTTCTTGCACTTGCATAATATTAATGCCATACTCTTCCTTATTGAGCCTAAAAACTACAAATTGCACTTCTGCCATAAAAATCCCCCCTATTGTTCATTATACCATAAAATCTATTTTGTAAATAATATTTGTATGATTCTATCATATATTGGAAATATATACAGTACTTTGACGATAGCTTCATTGTCCTATCCTGGAATTCACTATATCCAGTATTTCATTTTGAAGCCTCCGTCCCTCAGCCGAAAGCTTTCTGCATCTTTCATCCGCTTCCGCCTTAATATCTTTGTCCGCAATCCCGGGCAGATTGATGTTCACATTCAGCACGGCGCCCAAAAGCCCGGATAATGCCAGCAAAGCCCCCACCCCCACATCGGATACGGCATTATTATTGCCGTACCTGGCAATAGTCCCCTGATTTTTAAGCAGCTCAAAGCAAGCCTCAGCAGTCCTTAGAGGAACTTGAAGAGCATAGAGGCTTGCCTCGTTCATTTTATCCCTGCGAGTCTTCTTTTGGTCTTCCGTATCCTTAGGGAGTTTGAGTGCTTCAATAAATTTGTTAAAGGCCTTTGTATCCTCTTCAACATATTCCGCAAGCTTTGCCTGAAGGGCTTTTACATTTTCGAACTCTTTTATGAAGCGTGCCTTAATGTCTTCATTCAAGACTTCATAATTTTTTTTACCCACTGAAAGATTCACAACCATCATTGTGAGAGCTGCGCCCAAAACCCCTGATAGCGCAGCGGTGCTTCCACCTCCGGGGGCAGGCTCGCTGCTGCCCAGTAATTCACAGTAATCCTTCAAAGTCATATCCATCAATAAACTCATAAAACCACTCCGTATAATTTAGTATTTTGTGATTCTGCCATTTTCCACAACTGTCTTTCCGCCCTTAATAACGGTATTTACATGATTCATTCCAAAATGATATACAATATATTCAAGATTCGGGGCATCAAAAATCACCATATCAGCTTTTTTGCCTATCTCTATGCTGCCGATCTCTGCCGCTCTGTCCACTCCGTAGGCCGCATTCAAGGTCATTCCCTTTATTATCTCCTCAGGAGTCATTTTCATTCCGAAGCAGGCAAATGTCATAATTGCCTGCAGATTCTCGGTAGGGCATGTTCCGGGATTGTAATCGGTCGCAATTGCCACCCTTACACCCTTTTCTATCATTTTACGGGCCTCTGCATATTTGCCCAGCATAAGGTAGAAAGAGGTCCCCGGAAGCAATATTGCCGTTACCCCGGCAGCCGCCATTGCAGCAATGCCTTCCTCTGATGCGGCAAGAAGGTGTTCTGCCGAGACAGCTCCCATCTCTCCCGCAAGCTCCGCTCCCTGAAGGGGAACTATTTCATCCGCATGTATCTTAAGCTTAAATCCCTGTTCTTTGCCTTTCTGCATAATTGCCCGGGCCTCCTCCGGTGAAAAAACTCCATCCTCACAAAAAACATCCATGAATTCCGCAAGATTATTCTCCCTGATATAGGGCATAACCTTCTCAAACATGAAGTCCATATATCCCCGGGCATTTCCCTTAAATTCTTCAGGAACGGCATGGGCACCCATATAGGTTGAAATTATATCTACGGGGTGTATGACGTCAAGCTCTGCAGCCGCCCTAAGGCATTTTATCTCAGTATCAAAATCGAGCCCGTAGCCGCTTTTTGCCTCTACAGTAGTGGTTCCGTGGAGAAGCATCTCGTCAAGACTTTTTTGTGCCTTTAATTTTAGCTCTTCCTTTGAAGCCGCTCTCGTGTTTCTGACAGTACTGAGTATCCCCCCTCCCATTTCAAGAATTTTCAGGTATGGAACTCCTTGAAGCTTTAGTGGAAGCTCCTTTTCTCTGGAACCTCCATGAACAAGATGGGTGTGAGAATCAATAAGCCCCGGGGTCACTGTTTTTCCGAATGCGTCAATAACCCTTGTGCCGGGACCGGCTAAATTGTCCGGTGCATTTCCTTCCCCCAATGCGGATATCCTTCCATCCTTGATCGCTATATATCCGTCCCTGATTATTCCTGCACCCTCTCTATCATTACAACAGGCTATTGTTGAAGCTTTTATGATCAAATCAGCATTCACAGAATTCACTCCCCTGAATTTTATTCCAGCTCTCCCACTGCGCTTTCCGCTGCCCGTATCAAATCTCCGGATTTGACGATCTTATCCAGTTTATTCATTTCTATATTCATCACCCTGTCCTCATCGACAGGCCTTACCTCTCCCCTTATAACCCTGTAAGCCTCCGCAGTGCCCAGGCCGAGCTTTACGTCCCCTCTGAAGCTTATTGCCTGTGATGCCGCAAAAGCTTCAATCCCAAGGACTTTCTGCACATTGTCCAATATAGTCCTGGCCTTTCTGGCAGCCGTGGTCCCCATGCTAACATGATCCTCCTGATTTGCGGAAGAAGGGATAGAATCCACACTTGCGGGATGGGCCAGAATTTTATTTTCCGATACAATTGAAGCGGCAGTATATTGAGTGATCATAAAACCGGAATTCAATCCTCCCTTTCTGGTAAGAAAAGCAGGAAGGTCATTCAACTGCGGATTGACCAGCCTTTCCAGCCGCCTTTCCGAAACATTTGCAAGCTCCGATACCGCAATTCCGAGGAAATCCATAGCAAGAGCTATAGGCTGCCCGTGGAAATTCCCGCCGGAGATCACCTGGTCATCCTCCGCAAACACAAGGGGATTGTCCGTAGCCGCATTAAGCTCTATTGATATCTTGTCCCTGACATATTGAACGGCATCCTTGCTGGCACCATGTATTTGGGGTATGCACCTCAATGTATATGCATCCTGTACCCTTACCTGCCCTTGGGTGGTTGTAAGCTCGCTTCCTTCAACAAGCCTCAGAATATTTCGTGCAACTGCCATCTGTCCTGCCTGGCCCCTTACTTCATGCACCTTCTTGTCAAAGGCTGTCGTTATGCCTTTGAGGGCCTCAAGGGTCAAGGAAGATATTATATCGGCATTTTTTAAGAGGTTCTCTGCATCATGTACCGCAAGGGCACCTATGGCAGTCATTACAGGAGTACCATTTATCAGGGCAAGACCTTCTTTGGAAGTCAGCTCGACCGTTTTGATTCCCGCCTTATCCATAGCCTCCTTACCTGCCATCCTTACCCCTTTGTAATATGCTTCTCCTTCTCCCAGCATAACAAGTACCATACAGGCAAGAGGTGCCAGATCCCCGCTGGCCCCTAGGGAGCCTTTTTCCGGGATAACGGGATGCACTCCCTTGTTGAGCATTTCAACCAGGGTATTTACAGTTTCTATTCTTATTCCGGAAAAACCCTTTGCCAGAGCATTAGCCCTTAAAAGCATGACTGCCCTTACGACCTCCTCCGGAAGTGGGTCTCCCAGGGAACATGAATGACTCACAATAAGGTTCTTCTGAAGAGCCCTGGTGTCTTCCTTCGAAATAAATACATCGCTGAACTTCCCAAAGCCCGTAGTTATTCCGTATACTATCGCCCCCCTGTCTACCAAAGCATCAACATAGCCCCTGGATTTTATTATTCTTTCCACTGCCTCCTCTGACAGTCCGACAGTATCGTTGCTTCTAGCAGCACCAATGACCTCTTCTATAGTCAGATGCTCCCCGTCAATTAACAAATGCCCCATTAGAACACACTCCTTATTTATTAGAATAGCAAAACTACTTTCTTTGCCGGATGTAAGTATACATTCATATATTACATTTTATCAGAATCATACTTCCAAAGTAAACATAGGCCCAAGGTTGTATGTTATTTCTATACCGGCATATCCTATGCAGTCTCGCACAGTTTCATCACCATTTATTCCTATGCACCCTCTTTTCTTCATATCTGTTCCCCGGTTCTTTTGTCTCAGCCGGGTGCCCTACTGCAATTATGTTCAAAGGTATTACATGCTCCGGGATCCCGAATATTTTTCTTACTTTTTCAATGAGATGTTCATGGGGATATACTCCGATCCACACTGCTCCAAGGCCTTTATACTGCACCTCCAGTAATATGTTCTCAGTGGCTGCAGAACAATCCTGCACCCAGAATCCCGAATGGTCTCTTTTTTGATCCCCGCACACAACAATAGCCGCAGGCGCTTCCTTCAACATTTTTGAGTAAGGGTGAAAACTGGTGATTTGTATTAGAAGCTGCCTGTCCTCTACAACAATGAATTCCCAGGGCTGGCTGTTATGAGCGGAAGGCGCCGCCATGGCAGCCCTAAGCAAATCACTTATGTCGTCCCCTGATACCGGCTCATTTGTATATTTCCTGATGCTCCTTCTTTCCAGTATTTCCTTCATATTAACACTCTCCTTCACTGTTATGATCCCATTAGCTTTTTGAGCATGATTCCGTTTATTACGGCCTGGGCCCTAAAATGGTTGTTAAAGCTTACAAAACAGGTTTCAGACTTTTTATCAAGCTCCGATATTTTATTTTTCCACTGCGCAAGCTCCTCTTCCTTGTAAAGATAGTTATACCTTTCGTAGGCTTCCCCGTGGTTCCACCATTTATCACTGTTTCTTCCATGAAGCCGTATATATGAAATTTTTGAAGTGGTTATTGCCCTGCTGTCCAAAAGTCCCGAAATTGAAGGCTCATCCACACAGATATAACCCAACTCTTCCCCCCGGAGGAATTCCACAGTTTCATCATTGACCCAACTATTATTCCTGAATTCCACAGCAAGATCAAATGAATCAAACCTCTCTCTGAGATCTCTTATGTAATCTATATTTGCCTTGCTGAAATGAAAGGAATAAGGAAACTGCGCCACAAGGCAGCCAAGCTTGCGGACCTGCTTCAAAATATCCACAGCATCAGTAAAATCCTTGTAATTCTTATCTCCTGCGTCTCTCCCATGGGTCATGGACTGATGCAGCTTGACAGTAAAAACAAAATTATCCCCCGTCTTCTTCTGCATATTAAAAAACATGAAGGAATTGGGTATTTTATAATAGGTAGAGTTGATTTCCGTAAAGTTAAAGGTATCCGAATAAATTTCCAGCATGTCCCCGGCCTTGGTGTTATCGGGATAAAAGGGCCCTATCCAATCCTTATAGCTGTACCCGGATGTCCCTATGCGCAGCATGCCTTGCACCCCCATAAACGTAATAAAGGTATGCATATATTAAAAAAGTTTTCCAATGCATACCTTTATTTTATAACGAATGGAAGTATCTTTCCACTTTAATTTTTCATACTAATGAAGTACCTTCCGCTCAATGGAAGCCGCCCTTATCTTTTTTCATTTCTGATGCCCTCAGCACCTCATTATATATTTCATTCTCAGTCTTTCCCGAGGCATCTATTATTTCGGTACCGGTCGCTATATCCTGTATTCCCATAAGATTGGAATCGGATCCGCTAACCACGATTGCATCAAAACTGTTCAGGGTCCCCTGAGACTCCTTATTGCTTTCATTCAGCAGCTCCACGGAACAATCCCTGTTTTCCAAATACCTTTTTACGTTTTTCAAAGTCTTCTCTATGCCTACCTTCTTCATATTCATACCTCCGTATATTTTTCCCATGGCAACGGGATATTTTATTTACAAGCACCTATGCATAATATTGTCGCCGAATATTTATTTTTTATTCGGCGCTTTTCAATGGCGTTATACCGTCGAAGGGCTAATATGCCGGAATATTTTCCTATGCGCCGGACGTTTTTGTGTGGGCAATTGCAAAAGTAGAATTATTATTATTTTTTGGGACTGTACATTATGGCATAATTAGATTAAAATGGTTATTAAGTATTCGCAAGGAATGATTCAATTGAAAAAAGCCCTAATAAAAAATAAAAAAAATTATGCCACTTTCATGTTTATTCCTGAAAGCAAGTCTTCTGTCAAATCATGCAGAATTCCGGCATGGCTTCCCAAGCTCATCACAGTATCTTCTGTGTTGTTTGTCATTTTATCTATAGCATGTTTTTCTGCATTGACTTCCCTTAAGCTCAAATACGATATCAGCCTCAAAGAAATAGGAAATCTTACATCCATCAACAGCTCCCAAAAATCTGAAATTGAAGATCTGCAAAAAAGCTCCGAAGATATAAAAGAGCATTTGGAAGAAAATTTTAGAATGCTTGAGGATATTAAAAAGACAGTAGGTATTTCCCCTTCTGCCCAGAGTAAAAGCAGCGAATCCAGAATTATCTCTCTGGGAATCAGCTCTCCCGCAGCTCTGTCCGGAAATGGGACAGGCCCTGACATGTCGGACAAAATTGCCGGCATTGAATCTGATTTTGCATCCTTATCCGACAAGATTGCAGCCCAGAAACAACTTATAAATGATTCTCTCGGCCCTATAAAAAGCCAGATTGCATACCTGAACGCAAAGCCGTCCATTATGCCGGTCACTGCCTCTATAACTGCCGGCTTTGGCTACCGAAAGAACCCCTTTACAAGCAGAGGCAGCGAGTTTCACGGTGGAATCGATCTGGGGGCCTCCTATGGTCAGACTGTTGCAGCTACAGGGGACGGCATAGTTATATTCTCAGGCTGGAATGCAGGATACGGCAAAACAGTAATTATATCCCACGGTTATGGAATTACCACTCTGTATGCCCATAATTCCAAGCTATTGGTGGAGCAAGGGGATAAAGTCAGGAAGGGACAAGCCATTTCAAAAGCAGGCAGCACAGGAAGAAGTACGGGAACCCATCTCCACTATGAAGTTAAGATCAATGGCAAAAATGTCAATCCCGCAAAGTACTTTAGCGATAAAATTTAATAAGGGGGCATTGTTATGCTCGGTTCAAGCAAAAAACCCATAAGCAGCGAAAAAATAGACACAATCATAGGCAGGGGAACAACTCTTGAAGGTACTTTAAATGCCGAGGGCACCGTTAGATTAGACGGTATGGTCCATGGAGGGATTAACGTAAAAGGGAGCCTGATCATTGGGGAAGAGGGGATGATCAAAGGCAACGTAAATGCGGAAAATGCATTTGTTGCCGGAGCAGTAGAAGGTAATGTGACCGCTGCCTCCCAACTCCATATTACAACTTCTGCAAGGCTTATGGGAGACATTACAGTCAAAAGCATCATTATTGACGAAGGTGCGATATTCGCAGGCAATTGCAGTATAATAACCGACCACCCGGGGGAGATATGAATAAACCCAAGCCATTGTTTGGCTTGGGTTTATTTAATATACTTATACAGCATTGCTTACAACTGCGGCAATCCTGTCCAAAGGTATATCTGTTACCGAGCCGACTGTGCGGACATTGCCATAGCCGCCCGTGCCGTAGCCATTCATACCATAGCCGCCCATACCTCCGGGCACACCGCAGCAGCTTCCCAGCGGGCAGCTTGGGGCCGGCCCTATGTGGGTCACAAGCCTGACAAAACATTGATTTACGGAGAGAATAACACCTGTAAAACCGTAACCCGAGTCTCCCCCGCTTGTAGTGAATATTGTCACGGTTTCTCCTATATAGTTCAAAAGCAGGTCATAAATATTACCGGTAAAGCCGGCTACTCCCTCGTAGCCAAATCCAGTTGCCATTATTTCACCTCCTTTCGCTTTATTGAACTTCTCGCTTAAGTTTATTACACAGCATTACGTACAACTGCGGCAATCCTGTCCAAAGGTATATCCGTTACTGAGCCGACTGTGCGGACATTGCCATAACTGCCCATGCCATAGCTGCCCATTCCATAGCTGCCCATTCCATAGCTGCCC
>CAYURW010000066.1:0-14629 GCA_964447145.1 uncultured Clostridiaceae bacterium | reverse complement strand
GTCCCGCAGCACTCATAAAATTGGGCCTTCTACCTTTTCTACAGTCTCCGTATAAAGTAAACTGTGATACTATCAGCAATTCACCCTTTGTATCAAGTAAAGATAAATTCATCTTTTCGTTTTCATCTTCAAATATTCGCAAATTCAGTATCTTATCGGCCATATACCCGATATCCTCAACCGTATCCCTTTCGCTCACTCCAAGAAGTACGACCAAACCTGCCGATATCTTGCCGGCCGTATCCCCGTCAACAGTGACACTGCCGCTCTTTACCCTCTGTATTACTGCACGCATTCTATTCCTCCAATATATTCATAAACTGTATTGTATATAATAGGTTACTGTTTTGCCCTGAACACATCCGCCACTCCTTCTATTTTTCTGAACTTCCTTATAAGCTTGTTAAGCTGCTCAACATCGTGAATTTCCAATATAAAATTTATTATAGCTATTTTGTCTTTTGTCGTTCTTGAATGAAAGGATGTTATATTTACCTTGCTTTCATCAATAATAGATGTGATTTCCGCAAGCAGACCTTTTCTGTCGGTTGCTCTCAATTCAACGTCTGCGCTGTAAGACTCCTTTGTCTGGCTGTTCCATTCCACCGCAACAAATCTCTCTCTGTCATTCATTAGATCCATCACATTAGGACAGTCCTTTTGATGCACTGAAACCCCCCGGCCCTTTGTAATGTATCCGACTATTTCATCGCCGGGCACAGGATTGCAGCATTTTGAAAATCTTATCAGCAAATTTTCTATCCCTTCGACCTTGACCCCTGTAACACTATGGCTTCGAATTCTGCTCCGGGTTTTATCAAGTTGGTGCTCAATGCTTTCTTCTTCACTCTCATCGAGCTTCAGAGTTTTTCTGAATTCTTCCTTAAGTTTTGTTATTATCTGATTGGGGGTGAGTCCCCCATAGCCTAGGGAAGAATATATGTCCTCCACACTGTGAAGGCTGAACTTTTTGTAGATTGCCTCTAGCCACTCGCTTCTTAATAACTGGGCTGCAGCATATCCATGCCTTCGTACTTCCTTTTCAAGGAGTTCCTTGCCTTTTTGGATATTCTCTTCTCTTTTTTCTTTCTTGAACCACTGTCTGATCTTATTTTTTGCCTGTGAGCTTTTTACTATTTTCAGCCAGTCCCTGCTGGGGCCATTGGCTGTAGTGGAAGTAATTATTTCAACAATGTCTCCATTTTGGAGCTTATAGTCCAAAGGAACGATCCTGCCGTTTATTTTTGAGCCTATGCATCTATTGCCTATCTGGCTGTGTATTTTGTAAGCGAAATCAATAGGGGTAGATTCAACCGGCAAATCTATAACATCTCCCTTGGGGGTAAATACATAAACTTCATCCGTAAACAAGTCTATTTTCAGGGTCTCCATGAATTCCCTTGTATCTTTGATTTCATTCTGCCATTCCAGCATCTGCCTAAGCCACTTCAGTTTTTCGTCAAATTCGGACTGTGAGGTTTTGCCCTCCTTATATTTCCAGTGGGCCGCAATGCCAATTTCGGAAGTCCTATGCATCTCCCATGTCCTTATTTGCACCTCGAAGGGCTGCCCACCCGATCCGAGAAGAGTAGTATGCAGGGACTGATACATATTTGGTTTTGGCATTGCCACATAATCCTTAAATCTTCCGGGTATGGGTTTCCATAATGTGTGGACTATTCCCAGCACTCCGTAGCAATCCTTGACTGTGTCCACTATTATCCTTACTGCGGTAATATCGAATATCTGTTCAAAGCTCTTATTTTGATAGTACATTTTCCTGTATATGCTGTAGAAGCTCTTCGGCCGTCCTTCAATATGGGCTTCTATTCCAACTTCTTTGAGCTTTTCATTTAGTATTTCAATAACATGGTTTATTTCGTCCTCGCGTTCTTTTCTCTTCTTTGCTACCTTATCGACCAATTCATAATATCCCTTTGGTTCCAGGTACCTTAATGCCAGGTCCTCCATCTCCCATTTTACTTTTGATATTCCCAGCCTGTGAGCAATGGGAGCATATATTTCCATTGTTTCCCTTGCCTTATCCCTCTGCTTTTCGGGAGGCATGTATCTTAGGGTGCGCATGTTATGAAGCCTATCTGCCAGCTTAATAAGCACTACCCTTATATCCTTCGCCATTGCAATGAACATCTTCCTAAGACTCTCTGCCTGCTGCTCCTCTTTTGTTTTGTATTCAAGCCTTCCCAATTTTGTGACCCCATCGACAAGCATTGCTATCTCTTCGCCGAAAAGGCCCTTGCAGTCCTCATAGGTGCACTTTGTATCTTCAATAACGTCATGGAGTATGCCAGCAGCTATTGTAATACTATCCATATTAAGCTCGGCGAGGATTTTCGCCACTTCAAGAGGGTGTACTATGTAATCCTCCCCGGATACCCTTTTTTGGCCGTTGTGGGCCTTGAAGGCATAGTTATATGCCTTTTCAACGATATCTGCATCATTGGAAGGGTTATATTTTTTTATTATATCCATTAGTTCCTGTAACATAAATAACACCAACTAACTTAAAAATTACCAAAAAAGCTGGTTATGCCAGCTCATTATATTAACATATATTTTAGTATATTTTTCTGTAATAATCAAACAGGAAATGACAGACTTATTAATACTCTATTATCGAACTAACGTCATAGCCTTTTAAGTTTTCTCTTCCCTTCAGGAAAGTGAGTTCAATAAGAAAGCCTATATGAACCACTTCACCTCCGAGCTTTTCTACTAATTTTGCAGTTGATAGAATAGTTCCCCCTGTCGCAAGCAGGTCATCTATGACTGCTGCTCGTGTGCCTTTTTTTATTGCGTCCTTATGTATCTCCAGTGAATCCTTTCCGTATTCCAGCTCGTACTCATAGCTTACCTTTTCTGCCGGAAGCTTTCCGGGTTTTCTGACGGGAATAAACCCAACCCCCAGCTCATAGGCTACAGGTGCTCCAAAAATAAACCCCCTGGCCTCCGGACCGACGATCACATCTACATTTAATTCTTTGAGCTTATCCGAAATAGATTTAACTGCATACCTGAAGGCATCCTTATCCTTCAGCAAAGGTGTAATATCCTTAAAGCTTACCCCCTCTTTCGGAAAATCTTCAATAACCCTTATATACTCTCCTAAATCCATAATAACACCCCCGTTTATTATTCTGCTAACTTAATATCCTTTATGTTCAGCTGCACATTCTCAACATTATTCCATATATTATTCTCAACACTACATATTATATCAATTTTCCTGCCAATTGATAATACATTTTGCATTTTCCCCTGATTATAAGCAATACACCTAATGTTGCTAACCCCATCATTAATAACAATAAAAAGGTGCTTGAGATTGTTCCCCACAGCTCTGAATGTCATGACCACAAGCCCTCTGTATACAAATACGGGGCTTGAGTTCCCTGCGCCAAAGGGCTCCATTAGCTTAAGCTGTCTGACTGTATTCAAAGTGACGTCTTTAGGCTCCAGCTTGTAGTCCACATAAATCTCAGGAATAAGCTTATCCTTGCCAAATATCCTTTCAAACTCTTTTCTGATACATTCACGAAGCTCGCTTTCCTTATTTGTGCATATTGTAAAGCCCGCTGCCATTTCATGGCCGCCATACTTCTCAAAAAGATGGCTGCAATTGCTCATAGCTTCGAAAATGTTAAAACCGGAAATGCTCCTTGCCGAACCCTTACTCAGTTCCCCCTCCCGGGACATAATAAATGCAGGCATATGAAATCTCTCAACAAGCCGCGATGCTACAATGCCAATAACCCCTGTATGCCAATCCTCACTGCCAAGCACCAGCACTTTTTCCCTGTCAAGGTCCAATGTGTTTTCAACTATTGCAATTGCTTCATCCAATATTTTATTTTCTATTGCCTGGCGCCTGCGATTATCCAAATCCAGTCTCATTGCTATTTCCAAAGCTCTGTCTTCATTGTCCGTCAACAGCAGTTCAACACATTCCGCTGCGTCTGATATCCTCCCCGCCGCATTTATCCTGGGAGCAATCATGAACGCTACATTATACGTACTGACCTCATTGAGTTTTAATCCACATACCTTAATCAATGCCTTTATGCCTTCATTATCTGTTTTGTATATCCTTTCCAGCCCATGCTTGACTATTATCCTGTTCTCACCGGTTAAGGGAACTACATCCGCTATTGTACCGATTGTAACAATAGCCAAAAATCCTTCAGCTTGCGAAGTGATGCCGGCCTTTGACAATAATGCCTCCGAAAGCCTGAATGCTACCCCTACTCCTGCCAAATCTTTATATGGATAGCTGCATCCGGGCTGGTGGGGGTTTATAATACTGTGTGCACGAGGCAACTCGCCTTCACATTCGTGGTGATCAGTAACGATTACTTTCATTCCGATACTTCCTGCATAGTCTACTGCATCAATTGATTTTATTCCGCAATCCACGGTTATTATCAGGTTTGCCCCAAGCCCCCGGACTTTATTGATTGATTCGACATTAAGACCATAGCCTTCTTCCAGTCTGTTTGGAATATAATATACGGCATCGGCGCCAAGCCTCCTCAATGTCTTTATCATCAGTACGGTTGAAGTAATACCGTCAACGTCATAATCCCCATAAACACAAATTCTTTCCTTTTGGGCAATTGCTTCATACACCACGTCTACAGCCGGTTCCATTCCTTTCAGTAGAAATGGATTTCCAAGGCGGTTCAAATCACTTTCCAGATATGCCTTTGCCTTAGGTACAGTATCTATGCCTCTGTTGATCATAGCCCTGGCGATTAATTCAGATAGCTGAAACTCATTTATTATTGACTCGAGGTTCTCCATAGTTTTGTTATAAGTTGTCCATTTTTTGTTCAATGATGCATCACATACCTATCCGTTAATATCGCTTTTATTCTCAATCTGCGTTTTCTCTGGTGCATGTTCCCTTTGCAGTACCGGTTCTCTTTGAGGCAAGGTTTCTTTTAGCGTCTCAGCCTTCTTTAGCTCTTCCTTAAGCCTTTTATTCTCTGAAGTCAGTTCCTTAATCTTAAGCTTGTTTTTTACTGTCCTTACAACATCAAAGGGAAGCATTATCAATACTCCGATTAAAGCGGAACATAGAATAACCACCGCTTGAGACATACTCAGCCTATACCATAAAAAATTAATAGTAACCACCCCCGCGTTTTGTACTGCAAAAAATGCAATAAAAACCGCAAAGACCAAAGAGACAACTATAATAATCTGCATACGGATCCCCCCAAAACTTTATTTAACAACTATTCCCGACAATATTAATATAAGGTTTTTTGTGCAATACTTCAACTATTTTCTAAATAATAGACAGCTCATGGCAAAATAAAAGGTAACAGTGCAGGCTGTTACCCAAAATGAACTATATATTAATGTGCTACCTTGGGCTTTTTGTCCAGAATCGCCCAAAGAGGGCTTGCAATGAATATTGAGGAATATGTTCCTGCCAATAAGCCTACAATAAGGGGCAATGCGAAATCCTTTATGGCAGGCACTCCTAAAATGTAGAGAGCAACTATTGTAATCAATGTAGTCAATGCGGTATTTATTGATCTTGACAACGTCTCCGATATGCTTTGATTCACTAATGCAGCATGATCAATTTTCTTCAGTCGTTTCTTATTTTCTCTGATTCTATCAAATACAACTATTGTATCGTTTATTGAATAACCGACTATTGTTAGTATAGCTGCGATAAAGCTTGCATTGATAGATATCTGCGCAATGGAGTAGACAACCAGCATTATAAGGACGTCGTGAGCCAGTGCAATAATGGCGGCAACTCCAAATTTCCATTCAAATCTGAAGGACACATAAATAAGTATTCCAATGTTTGCCAGAAGAAGAGCAAACAGTGCCTGCCTGGTAAGCTCTCCGCCTATTGTTGGCCCTATTGACTCGAATTGTATCTTTGACTGTTCTATATTAAATTTGTCTCGGAACTCTTTCATTAAATCTGACTGTTGATTGACATCCAGGGTTATCTTTGTCTTTACCAGAGCTATATCCTTATCCTGTCCCGCAAAGGTTATGATGGATTCTTTGTCATACTTATCGGTAATCACTCTGATTTCAGATACTTCAAAGGATTTTCCTATATTTGCCTGTATAGTCGTTCCCCCGGTGAAGTCTATTCCAAGATTCACTCCCTTTATTGCCATAAACAGAAGTCCAACAATTATAATTGTAATGGATATCCCAAACCAAAGGTTCCTGCGCTTCATAATATCAAATACTTTCATCTTACTCCCTCCTATAGCCCGAATAGTTTCAGGTTCTTGATCCTGCTTCCTTCAACCAGGAGCCTGAGAAGATATTTTGTAACAACTATCGCCGTAAACATACTTGCAAGTATACCGATAGACAGTGTAATTGCGAAGCCCTTTATGGGGCCTGTGCCGAAGAAGAACAGCACAATTGATGCTATAAGAGTAGTTATATTTGAGTCGAGTATTGTTAGAAATGCTCTTCTGAATCCTGAATCAATTGATGCTCTCAGAGTCTTCCCAAGTTTTAGCTCTTCTTTTATTCTTTCAAATATAATCACGTTTGCATCAACTGCCATGCCAATAGAGAGTATAATACCTGCGATGCCCGGCAGTGTAAGGGTTGCCTTTATTAGTGCAAGCACTACAAGAACTATTATTATATAAAGTATCAAAGCAATGTCCGAAACCAGTCCCGGCAATCTATAATAAAGCAGCATGAACAACAAAACAAGCAATACACCTATCTGTCCCGCTGCAATGCTTCTTTCAAAGGAATTCGCTCCAAGCTGGGGACCGACGGCTGTTACCGAAAGAGTTTCCATTTCAACAGGCAGTGCGCCTGCTCTTATCAATGTTGCAAGGTCGCCAGCCTGCTCTATTGTTGCGGAACCTGTTATTATCCCTTTCCCATTGGGTATAATACTTTCGACCCTGGGAAGAGAAATGGGTTTTTTGTCAAGATAAATTCCTATTACTTTTCCTATGTTTCTTTCGGTAGCTTCAGCAAATTTCTTTGCTCCTTCAGTTGAAAGCTCAAAGGATACCACCGGTGCCTGCCCCAATCCATCCTTATTCGGTGCAAATTCTGCCTGGGCCTTCTTAATTTCATTTCCGGTCAATATGACCTGCTTTGTCTCTTCTTCAATAAATTCCAGCTGCGCAGTCTGTCCAATAAGTTCTAGAGCCCTCTGGGGGTCCTGTATTTCGGGAAGCTGTACTTCTATCCTGTCCTTGCCTACCTTTGCGATAATTGGCTCCGTTACTCCAAGGGCATCAATTCTTTCTCTTATTGTTGCTATCGCCCTTGATATTTTCTCATCATTTATGGGATCCTCAGGATTATCCTTTGCCTGGAGCAAAACTGTTGCTCCTCCCCTTAGATCAAGGCCTAATCTTATCAGGTTCTTAACAGGTAAGACCTCGTACTTCCCAACATTAAGCCCATAAACTACAGCATATGCTAAAAATGAAATAATTAGAACAATTGCGGCAAAAATTATAAGGCTTTTTAATTTCATTAGCTTATCCCCCTTATCTAATTTCACAATGGTTATTATATAGCTTTTACATTTTTTAGTCAAATTACTCTGAATGTTCTTTTTCTATTCTATTATCAGCTTCTTTAGATGTTTTATTCCCTATTATGATCCTTTGAAAGCTCGACATAGTGTTCAGCGGATAATCGGATCCTTTCAATTTCTTCAGGGGTCAGCTCTCTTACAACTTTCGCAGGACTGCCTACTGCCAAAACCCCTGATGGAATAGTTTTACCTGAAGTTATCAATGAATTTGCTCCTATAATTACATTATCCCCCAAAACTGCACCATCAATTATTATTGCTCCCATTCCTATAAGACAATTGTCCCCTATTATACATCCATGTATTATTGCATTGTGCCCGACAGTTACATTTTCTCCTATGGATGTTCTGTAATCATGGTCGCAATGAACTGTACATCCATCTTGGATGTTGGTTCCCTTGCCTATTACTATTTCATTGACGTCTCCCCTTAATACTGAGTTATACCAAATATTGCAGTTGTCGCCAATTATGCATCTTCCAATTATTGTGCTGTTTCCTGCAATAAATACATTCTTTCCTATAGAAGGCTTGTAATGCTTGTACGGTACTATCATACTATCCTCCGCCATACGTATTTTAAGCAGTAACATCCGGTTTGCCCGACAGCATCCCGTTTATTACTGCCTATATTCCGATAGATATTTATCAAATGCTCACATCCCATTGAGCACAATTTGCGCAAGGAAGACGCATAAGCGCCCGCATTCCGGCGCATAATCTTCGCAAGCGCTCATTAAATCTGTTTCTTAAAATGTATTTTTGTTGGGTGACGTTGGCTTTATTCTGCCGTTTTCTATATTTTCACATTTTTGATTTGCAACAGTACAAGAAGTCTTGCAGGCCGATTGGCAAGAGTTCTGACATTCTCCACAGCCGCCTTTTTCCAAGCTTTCACACATAAATTTATTATTCACTGTCCTAATATGTTTCATTTCTTTCCTCCTCAATGTTTTGTCACTATAAAATTATAACATATTAGTGTTTTTTGGAAAAGTAAAATTTAAAATAATATCATTTTAGATTTACACCTATTATGCCTCCAATAAGACCTACAACACTACCCATAAAAATCTTTGCCACAAAATACTTATCAAAGGCAAAGCTCTGACCGAATCCTATTCCCAAAGGCACTAAAAGAACAGTAAAAACCAATCCCAGCGCCGCACCGAACAGCCAACCTTTCCTGGATGCCTTCTTCCCCCCGTAAATACTTGAAACTGTAATGCTTACAATCATAATCACCTGTATAGATGTTTTCATTGAAGAGTCGCTCATGCTTGTAAATGACAATATCAGAGCATATAACATTATTAGGACAAAAGAAATGGCCAAGCATAACCCAAGGGATTTTAAGAAAATTCTATATATACTTGTCTCTTTATCTTCTGCAGGTGGTTTATTATCATAGTTGTTCATCTTTCTCACATAAATAACCCCCTTCAAAATTCAGGATTGTTTTATATAAATTTATTCGCAGAGGGGGGTATTTATTCTTACATCACAAAAATTACAGAAAAGCAAAGAAAGTAACTTGGATACAAGTTACTTTTCTTCGTTACCTTCAATTACTTTGCCTACAGCCCATCTGGCAATCTTGAGTTTTACCTTGTCGGCTCCGACTTCTATGGTAAGCGTATCTTCCTTGGCATTTAAAACTTTGCCATAAAACCCTCCAATGGTAACGATCTCCATGCCTTCTTTGACACTTTCCCTCATTGCCTTGGTAGCCTTTTCCTTCTTTTGTTGAGGCCTTATAAGAAAGAGGTAGAAAGCTCCGATAACAACTGCATAAGGCAGAAGCCATCCCAAAGAACCTAATTTATCCATGCTGCAAACTCTCCTTTCATATCTTTTACTAAAAAACCGGTAACATTCATCCATACTACTATTCAATAAACAAATTAAAAATCCTTCATAGTACTCTTAATTACTATAATATTTTTCGAAGAATCCGTTTCTGTATTCAATAAGACTGTCTGTTTCTATTGCTGTTCTGATTTTTGTCATAAGGTTCTGAAGGAACCTCAGGTTGTGGATTGTCGTAAGTCTTGCACCTAATATTTCCCCGGCCTTAATCAAGTGCCTGATATATGCTCTTGAAAAATTCCTGCATGCATAGCAGTCACACTCCTCATCCAAAGGTCTGAAATCCTCGCAATATTCTGCATTCCGAACCACTAGCCTTCCTTTTGACGTCATCACCGTACCGTTCCTGGCAATCCTTGTAGCCAGTACGCAATCAAACATATCAATTCCCCTTATTGAGCCCTCCAGAAGACAATCCGGGCTTCCTACCCCCATCAGGTATCTGGGTTTGTTCTTGGGAAGCTCAGGCACAGTGCAGTCCAGCATTTCATACATTAATTCCTTCGGCTCCCCAACACTGAGCCCCCCTATTGCATATCCGGGAAGATCGACCTCCACGGTCCTTCTTGCGCTGTCAATTCTTAAATCCTTGTAGATGCTTCCCTGGACAATTCCAAAAAGGGACTGATTCTCTGTATTATGATGGGCTTCTTTGCACCTTTTCAACCATCTTGCGGTTCTTTCCATTGATTTTTTTGCATAATCGTAATCACAGGGGTAAGGGACACATTCGTCAAAAGCCATGATTATATCTGCCCCAAGAGAATTTTCTATTTCCATGACACTTTCCGGGGTAAAAAGGTGTTTTGAACCGTCAAGGTGGGATCTGAATACTACCCCCTCCTCGGAAATTTTCCTTAGGTCATTAAGGCTGAATACTTGAAAACCTCCGCTGTCAGTCAGAATAGGCAGGTCCCAACTCATGAAGCCGTGAAGCCCCCCAGCTTTTTCCACTAATTTGTGACCCGGCCTTATGTACATATGATACGTATTGCTTAATATTATCTGCGCCCCAATTTCTTTTAATTCATGAGGAGTTACTGCTTTTACGGCAGCCTGAGTGCCTACAGGCATAAATGCAGGCGTATCAATAATCCCGTGGGGGGTATAAAGCCTTCCCAGCCTTGCGCCCGTTATTTTGTCCTCCTTGATGAGTTCATATTGAAATGCCAAATGCAATACCTCCTATATATTATAATAGAAATTGAACAATAGTATTATTGTATACTATCTATTCTAGAATAGGCATCAGCTATATATATTTAGGGTATTCTAAAATGTTTTCCTTAATTTATAGAAGCCCTCATTAATTACTTCTACTGTTCCTCGTCGTACTCTTCGACAGCAACCCTTTCTATTATGTTGCCGCACATTTTGACCACCTTGATCCGTGCGTCGGCTACATGATATGATACCCCTTCCTCGGCTTTTCTGCATGCTTCCTTTGAAATGTGGAACACGACACCGCCTATTGTATTTCCGATGCTATCAGGTATATTTACCCCAACTGCTCTGTTTATCTCATGAATAGTAGTATCTGCACTGAAAACATTGGTATCCTCACCTTTTGAAATGCGATATACAAACAAAAATCTCCTGATTGCAAATATTGCTGCTATTGCTGCAATTCCAATCAAAAAGTCCATAGTGCCCTTACTGTATATAAGCATTGTCCTTGCAATTGCATAGAGCAACACCTCCAAAACACTCCCCGGAGTATGCATAATAAGCATCGCTACCAATTCGACTCCTACTGCAAGCATGAGTATATGTCCAAGAAACCTTTGAAATATATCATATGTATCTATGGGGTTCGTAGCATATATCAAGCCTAAATATCCAATAAGGTCGACCACTCCTACAATTATCCCAATGATAATAAAAGCAGCAAGCATAATCTCCAGGCATGTCACCGCCTTCATGATTTTTGCCTTTACCTGACTTATCCTCACTATAACACCCCCAAACTAAATAATGAGCATTGCGTCGCCAAAGCTGAAAAATCTATACCTCTTTTCTATCGCCTCCTTATAGGCCTTCATAATTGAATCCCTGCCCGCTATTGCACTTACAAGCATAAGAAGTGTAGACTCAGGAAGATGAAAATTGGTAATGAGCCCATCTGTTATAAGGAACTCATATCCCGGATATATAAAAATATCTGTCCAGCCGCTGTCCTCTATAAGCTTGCCATTCCTTTGCATTATTGATTCCAATGTCCTTGCAGAAGTTGTGCCTACACAGATTACTTTCCCTTTATTTTCTCTGGCCTTATTTACTATCCCGGCATTTTCGGCATCCAGCACATAATACTCCTTGTGCATCTTATGCTCCTCAATGCTTCTGACTTTTACCGGGCGAAAGGTTCCGAGACCCACATGAAGCGTCAAAAATGCGATTTGTACCCCGATATTCGACAGCTGTTCCAAAAGCACCTTTGTAAAATGCAAGCCGGCTGTAGGGGCGGCAGCTGAGCCTTTATATTTTGAATACACTGTCTGGTACCGTTCCTTGTCTTCCAATGTCTTCTTTATGTAAGGAGGCAGGGGAATAATACCAAGCTTATCCAGCACTTCTTCAAAAAATCCCTCATATCTGAACTTTACTATTCGGTTGCCTCCTTCAGCTATATCCAATATTTCTCCTTCAAGCTCTCCGCTTCCAAAGGTAAATACTGATCCGGGCTTTGCTTTTCTGCCTGGCCTGACCATTACCTCCCAGGTATCCTTTTCTCTTTTATTCAATAATAAAAATTCCATACTGCCGGAAGTATCTTTTTTGATCCCTAAGAGTCTTGCAGGAATAACCCTTGTATCGTTCAGCACAAGACAGTCCCCATCCTTCAGATACTCCGCTATATCTTCAAAGTTTCTATGACTTATTTCCCCGTTTTTCTTTCCAAGCACCAATAATCTTGACATATTTCTCTTGTCTATTGGTTCCTGCGCTATCAGCTCCTCAGGCAGGTCGTAGTAAAAATCCTTAAGATCCATTTTGAGTCCTCTTTCTACTGTAGTGTTGCACCTTTATAATAATATTCCAATATTTCCTGATAGTTATTACCTGCCTCTGCCATTCCTTTTGCACCGTACTGGCTCATTCCCAATCCATGGCCAAAACCTCTCCCATCGAATGTGTATAGAGTTGGAGTCGCATTATATGACTTAGAGTTATCCATACCCTTTATGCTTACTCGGTTTGATAAACCGGTCACCTTCGACTTCCCTGCAGCTGAGACAACATACATGCCTGAAGCCCTTGCCAACTCAGAATCACCGGCAAGGGATCCCCTGACAAAAACATCTGCATCTGTTTTCAAATTATACCATATACTCTTCAATGTTGTAGTACCCAATATGCTCCTTATTTTCTCCCTTTCGAATATCCTGGCTTCTTTCGTGCCTTTTATTTCAAGCCTGGTCACTCTGCCATAGCAGCTGACCTCCAAAGCCTTTATGTCAATAATATCGCCCAGATCAATGTCAGCTTTGTTGAGCTTTTCTTTGATATCGGCCCTGTTCAGTTCAAGGGTCCAATTGTCATAAGGGCTTCCAAGGCTGTATTGATCTTCTACCCCCCTTATATAATCGGTAATTGTTCCCCATATATTTTCGCTGTCTTCAGTATGGCCTCCGCTGCTGGAATGGTAAAAAGCAGATATGACGTTACCGTTATAGAGAAGCACTTTTCCTTTTGTAGCATTTACTGCCTCGACAGAACTGGTCTTTTCCTGCTCCATACCCTTGTAGGCCTGGCAGTGCTCAGTGCTACAAAGGTCAAAACCCTGGTCCCTATGCCTGTTGAGCGTTGCAAGGGTATAATTCCTTGAAGCCACAGCCTGGGCTTTAAGAGCTTCGGGATGCCAGGAGGAGGGCATTTCGGAGGGAACCACACTGTATAAATACTGTTCAAGGGGCAGTTCATTGACAACGGTAATGTTACTTCCACTAAAGCTCTGCATTATGATGCCGCCTCTGTATTTTTTCCCTTTGTACTTCAATACACTTATTTTGCCCGGCATATCCCCGGGCACTGCTTTTATCTTTTCCTCGCTGTTCAACAACAGCAACAGTCGCCCGGTGGTACCATCAACAATTTGTATCCTTTTTCTATCTGGGAATATCACTGAATAGTTTATATCGTTTATTTCATTCTGCATGACTTTTATCTGTTTTGCGCACTCAATATCATCCAAATAGAGCTGGGACCAGACCCTCCATCCCCCTTCATAGGCCAGAAACACCGATGGGGCAATGGATGAGACCCTGTTTATTATGCGCCCGGCTGTTTCTATGTCGGGATATATATCCCCTATCTGTATATGATAAGGGCCTATAACATCCCCTTCATATTTTGCCGCTCTAACGTAGTTGATTTCTTTTTCTGTGCCGTTTATCACGTTGTAATATTCATCCCGGCGGACCCTAATAGCTGCAGGCGCCTTGATTCCAAGCAGATCCCTATAAGCCCCCCCTTCAAAAGCAAGAATGCTCATACCTGTTTCGCTTTCCAGAGTAAAAATATTAGCCTGGGCTTGTCCGAAACTCAGGCCAACTTTTATCGTTTCAGGGACCAGGAAATCAGCATAAACCCAATCTGAATTGAAAGGGAAAAATGAGAAAACAACAACAGTAATTAGTAAAAAAATAAGTTTATTATTTTTGGGATTCATTTCGCAGCCCCCTTCAAAATATATATTACCTCCTGAACATTGAAAAAATAATTGTCAGTACAATGCTGGCAATAATACTTGTAACAATTGGGAAATAGAAAGTAAAATTGCCCTTCTTTATGTAAATATCCCCCGGCAGCCTGCCAATGCCTAATTTCCCCCCGAAGTACAACAATACTCCAAGTACTGCTGCAATTACCCCAAAAGTAATAAGTGCTTTTGCTATTTGCTCAATGCTCATTTCTCTGATTCCTTCCCTTAGGTAAATATCTGTCCCTTTCGCTGTATATGCACCCGCAGTATTGCTGTCTGTATAATCCCATCTGCTTTGAGCCTTCGGCCCCCTCCTTGAAGCCTTTCCTGAAGTCCATGTATAAAAACTCTATACCGGCCTTCTCCCCTGCTTCCTCGCCAATTTTTTTGATAAGATCATGCTTTTGAAAAGGACTAACCAGCAGAGTTGTAGTGAAGGCATCAAAATTACCTTTTTTTGCAACTGAAGCTGC
>CAYURW010000065.1:243-14697 GCA_964447145.1 uncultured Clostridiaceae bacterium | reverse complement strand
TCTTATTGTACAGCTTGCCGGTAAGAAAGCCTATAAAAGCAGCAATAGGCAATGACAAGATTAAACAAAGTATCAATTCAGCAAACCCGCTAAGGTGCAAATATTCAATACTGATGTATCGTACAACGATTATTGCCAACTGACCGCTCATGGCGCCGATTACAAAAAAAAATTCAGCCCCAGCCCGGCAATAACAGGAATAATAAGAGACAGTACAATGAAAGCATTGCGATAGAAACGGCTGGATAATTCAGACAAAAAGAAATTAAAAGGTACACTGTCGGTCAGTGCAAAACCCAGTATTGTGAAACCAATAAAAATAATAGGAACTATATTATCTGCCAAATACGGTATTCTCTTGCTTAGTGCATCTTTTGCTCTATTCATTATTTGGCACCTCCTTTGACCTGTGTAAGTGCATAAAGAATAATGCCGTTTTGCAGTACCACACGCATTATCTCGGATAGGTCGGTTCCTTCAAATAACTGATTTGCTACAGGCATTGATGCCGTAAGCAGACCCTGAAATAGGAATGTACCGATTATAACGTGGGAAATATTGGCCTTTGAGGCAGTTGCCCCGCCGATAAGGACTCCGGCAACAGCAGGAAATGCCATCATCAATGGTCCCGAATACAGCTGGAAAAAGCCATAACTTTGGGAATAAAGAATTATTCCAAGGGCACCTAGGACCGTGGACAAAATATTGGCAATTACCCTGTTTTTATCAATATCGATACCGGAGGCTGCGGCGAATTCAGGATTGCTGCCGCCGGCGGTTATTGCTATACCTGTTTTTGTCCTGAAAAATAACCAAACTAAGAAGCAAAATGCAAAGAATGTCAGAAGCAAACCTGTAGGTATCTTGACTTCAAATATTTCAAAGGATAAAAAATCGTTAATGATCTGGCCTGCTTTCACCCCGTCCAGCTTAATGGTTTCCCGAAGACCCTCGCCCATCATCCAACCCATTTGTTTGCTTTTAAAGGGTGCCATGAGCCAAACTAAAGACATAAGGGCAACTATGGAAAAACCGGTATAGGTTGCAATTGTCATCTCTGCACCTTTTACTGCATTTAATAGCTTGCCATAGAGGTAACCGGTTATGACAGCAAAAATCGTTGCCATTAATGCAGTAATAAGGATCAATTTTAAGCCGATAAAGCCCATTTCAATTCCAATTGTCCAAGCCAGTAAACCGCAAATGATGCCCAGGGGTAAAGCAAAGTTAGGGCCTGTTCCGGACTTAATTGCAGGAACCATGGCCAAAACCAATATACCATTCATACCAAAACGGCGCAGTATATCACTGAACAAAATCGCCAAGGATTGATTCAGGATGGCTGCTGTAACTATTACCAATAAGAAAAATGCAGCAATAATCAGAGTAGGCAAACCAATGCTTTTTACTGCAGAGGCGGCCAAACTATTGTTAAGCTCATTACTTTGTTTATCATTATTTTTTGACATTTATTTAGCACCCCCTGACTGGGAATCTATACGGGCACCGGACATCATAAGACCAAATTCTGCATTTGAAGCATCAGGAGATAGGATGCCCTCTACTTTACCGTCGACAACAATGGCTATCCTGTCGCAAATACTTCTAAGCTCCGCTAATTCAGATGATGTCATGACAATTGTCATCCCCTGTTCCTCATTGAGTTTTTTGAGCAAATCCAAAATAAGCTTCTTAGCGCCTACATCAATACCCCGGGTAGGCTCGCTGACCAAAAGCAGTTTGGGTTTCTGGGTAAGAGCCCTGGCCATGCAAACTTTTTGTTGATTGCCTCCGGATAAACTGCCAGCATGTTGCAGAGATGAGGTGCACCTAATATCAAGGTCTTTGATCATCTTATTTGTATGATTGCGTACTTTTTTAGAATCTATGATCTTGATAAAACCAAAGGTATTAAGAAATTCATTATTAATCTGCATGCTTGTAAAAATAGCGTTTAACTCAATAGACTCATCCAGTAGGAGCCCTATGCCCTTCCTATCTTCACTGAGGAAGCTTAATCCGGCAACAATGGCTCCCCTGGAGTTATTCAGTTCAAGCGGGCTCCCTTCAAATACCACTTGCCCCCTTGCCGGGAAAATTCCCATAATACCATTGGCAACACCAAGCTTTCCTTGTCCGGCCAAACCCCCGATGCCTATTATTTCACCCTTCTTTACATCTAAGTTGAAACCCTTAACTGCTTCTCCGGGCATTTTGACCTCAAGATTCTTGATGCTAAGGACAATTTCATCGCTGATCTGCCGGGAAGCTGAACCTGTTCGATCCAAAGATACTTTACGGCCAACCATCAGTTCTGCGATTTCGTACACATTGGTATCCTTAGTGTCCTTGGTCACTACATGCTCACCATCCCTCAAAATGGTGACACGATGAGAAACCTGCATTATTTCTTCCAAACGATGACTGATAAATATGATGCCGATTCCTTGTGCTGCCAGCTTTTTAATGGCATCCAACAGGTTTTGGGTTTCAGATTCAGTCAAAACTGCGGTGGGTTCATCAAAGACAAGAAGTTTGATCCCGGTCTTATCGATTTCCCTGGCGATTTCAATAAATTGCATGTGCCCTACCGGCAGCCCTGCCACCAGGGTATATTCCTCTATACCCATGCCCATAATGTCAAGTGCCTTACGTGCATCATCGTTCATTTGTTTCATGTTTAAGCCTTCATATTGCTTGCCGAATACCTTGCTAACCAGGTTTGGGTTAGTCAGTTCACGGTTGATTTTGATGTTTTCTGTGATAGTAAAACCGGGTATCAGCATAAACTCTTGATGCACCATCCCAATTCCATGAGCCATAGCCTCATGGGGAGAATTAAATGTAACCTCTTTACCCTCAAGTTCAATACTTCCCTGGTATCCGCCTGTTTCATTAATCACCGGCATACCAAACAGAATATTCATCAATGTAGATTTACCTGCCCCGTTTTCTCCTATCAGAGCATGGATTTCACCTTTTTTTATTTCCATATTGATGTCTTTTAGCACACGGTTGCCGTAAAACTCTTTTGATACGTTTTTGATACTAAGTAGGTTGTCACTCAATTTAATCCCTCCTGTCACATATGCTATTATGTATAGCGGTTTGCAAACTTAATGAGGATGTCTCAAGCCGAACAGTATTGAAACACCCTCATTACAAGTTACCCTTCAGTTGCCAGGATGCAACTTAAATTCCCATACGGCTATTAGTTTGGAAGATCACCGTATGTCAGGAAGTCCATTAAGAACAGTAAATAATTATCGTATGAAACGCCCTTTTCTACATAGGGGTTCAAAGTAATATCCAGCCCTGCATAATCAGACATGCATTCTGCCAGAACTTTTTTGTCGAACTTGCCGCTGGTTTCACCATTCAGCCACTTAACGGCATACTCTGCGCCTGCAATAGTAGCCATCATGGCTGCAGGTACAGGCCAAGTGGAGAAACGGCCGCCCAAGCCTGCATCAACAACGATCTTAGTGGTCTGATCAATAACATCCTGCAAACCGCCGACTATATCTTCGGGAACTGTCAAGCCAAGAGCTGACGGATATCCATGGTAAGGTGACGGGCAGCATGGCTGAGTATAAATTGCCTTAGCATCAAAGGCTGCCTTTATAAGCGGTACCTGCATAGAGCAGTTGGTGGAGAAGAAGGATGTATCCAAACCATATTTCTTTACCATCTTGGGTACGTCTTCAAGAATGAACTGCTGAGCACCGGTAACGCCAGCTTCACTGGTGGGGTCCGGAGCTGTAGCATCGACGAACTTAAGACCGATCTTCTCACATTCTGCTTTCATAAGTGTACGTCTCTCCGCAAGTATCGGAATAGACATATGTCTCGGGAATGAGTAATGCACAAATGTCTTGGCGCCTTGTTTCAGTGCCTGATTCGGGATAGTTTGTCCCATGGCCAGCTCGTCCGGTTGAAGGATGATGTCAGCACGTGAGGACACGTCAGGAGCATTTTCCTGAGGTGATGCATAAACGATAAGAACCTCATCCTTATTCCTTGACTCGAGGAACTTGTCAACTGCCGGATTTGTGCCCGGAACAGCCTGATTGATGACTATGGCTTTGACATCTGTGTCGGCAGCCAGCTTAGTCAATACACTGATCATCTGTTCTTGTTCAGTCATAAAATTGTCCGGCCAAAGCTCATGAACAATTTTGTCCTTGCCGTATTTATTCTGTACAAATTCGGCTGAACGGTATTCCTCTTCATTCTGTGAAACAGTGTTGGTGATTATTGCAATTTTCCAATTTGCAGCTGCTTTTTCAGGAGCAGCAGGTGCCTGTTCTGCCGGGCCTGTTGCCGGTTCTGCTGGTTTTGCGCATGCTGTAAAGCTTAAAAGCATTACAACTGCCAGCATTAATGCTAAATACTTTTTCAAAAAATTCCCCTCCATTGATTTTATTTATTAGACTGGAAAGCAGTGCCTTCCAAGTACCAATCTTATTTATATATATTCATCACAAAATGTAAAATACTGAATATAACTGCTCTGAATTCAAGCAACTTTTACATATTGCTTATTCTATACGGTTTATCATGTTCCTGCTTTTATAACATATTTCTCTGAAAATTCTTAACAGTTTTTTATTTAGTTTAACGTTTTCTATACAATTAATCATATTCCTGTTTTAATAATATATTTCTCTGAAAACTTTTAAAGCAGTTTATACTTGTTTTTCGGTCTGCCGATTTGCCCGTATGTGGGAATGACTGTTAGGCTGTTTTCTTCAATCATATATTGTATATATCTATGCACAGTCTGATATGCCAAATTAAGTCCGATGGTTATTTCATCTATTGTGAGTTCCCTGTCCTGCTCCTTGAAATAGTCGCAAATAATACTCAAAGTAGCTGGACTTATCCCCTTGTCAATATATATCTGGTGCTTGTCCGCTTCGAATTTCTCCTGGATTTCATTGATCTTCAGATTTATTTTAATTCGGGAAATAAGATCCGGTGACTTGATTGGTTTAATAGCAAAGTCAGTTGCTCCGGCTGCAATGAACTTCTCGGCTATTTCCTGCCTCTCATCGACAGTCAATACCAATATTGAAACGGAATTGTCCAATTGTCTGATTTTTTTTACGGTTGTCAGCCCATCCCAATCCGGCATATGATAGTCCACCAATACAAGCTTTGGTTTATGTTTTTTGCATAACTCAAAGCCTTGCTTTCCGTTGGATGCAGTAACGGCTTTCCATCCGCCATGGGTGCAAATCTCTTTGAGCGTATAAAGAATATCGGCTTCATCATCTATTATCACAATTTCAGGCGCATTTTCTACTGCCAATTCTATCCCCCCAAATCATATGTTTGCATAGTTATTTGCATAACCCATACCCGTTGAAGCTGCAGAAAAACTATTGATTATGCCCATCCGATCCTTCCATATTATTCACTTCGTCTATTTCAGAGCTGTCTGCTGACGGTAAAAAAACAGTTGCTGTGGTTCCTTCATCTATATGGCTTGTAATTTCTATTGTCCCCATGTTATCCTCTATCACCCGTTTTGCAAAGGGCAAACCCATTCCGGATGTGCTGTTTGAAGAATAGCCGATTTCCCATATCCTTTCCATTTCGGAGTCCTCGATTCCTATGCCATTGTCCCTAACAATTATGTTTACCCCCCCGGGAACCCCTTTGACTTTAACATTTATATTCTTGTGGTCCTGCTTGTAAGGAACTACAATAGCATTTTCAAGTATATTTATCACAGCCCTTGCTATTCGTATCTTATTGATATATATATCCGGAAGCCCCTCTTCAATATCTATGACAAACCTGATCCTTTCATCCTCTAATGGCAGCTGCGCCCTGATGAAGTTGACCAGTTCAGCTATTTTAATTCTTTGCCTTGAGGATTCGTAAAGATAGCTTGAAATCATCTCACTCATTTTTGTTACAGAATTTTCAATGCGGTTTCCATACTCCAATAATTTTTCATGTCCATTTGATGATAGCATTAGGGAATTAAGTCCCCGAATTGTCACCAGAGGTGTTTTTAGATCATGCACAAGGGATTTTACTTCCTGGTATACTCTGGTTTCAAGTGCCTCTGCCCTTATGTTTCTTATTTCATTTTCTTTTTCATAATTCTCCCTCACCATACGTATGTTTTGGGAATAGCTTATAAAAAGGGTTGCGGTAATAAATGCTGACATAATAAAAGGCAGAAAAAAAGCAAATCCTGTGAAGTTAAGGACTGTATATGCTTTAAGATAAATGCCTGCAATTTTGATGCTATATAAAATATCACTTCTCCCAAATCGGTACAATGAAAAAGAAGGCATTATATCCAACCAGTGAAAAGCAAAAAAGACTTGTATTGAAACTATAAATACCTGGATAAAGCTATTGGTCTCTCCAAATAACCTTTCAAAAAGATACAGGGAAATAATTGAAGCTAATATTGTAGATACAGGCTCCCAGGGTATTTCAAGAATTCTTGAGCTGATCCAGTGCAAAAGAATGATCATAATCAAGGAAACAAGAAGTATATCAAAGGATTTTAACCCTTTATCAGACCTTGAATAAAAGACTGTCAGTATAGTCCCCATATATAGGGCAACGCTCTGGAGAGAATGCAGGGAGCTGACAAAAGCGGATGCAAGAATAAGATGTCCGCTGTCTCCGGTGATAATGGCTTCCCTTGTTTTCATAATCACACTATACCATAGGTTCTGTGAAAGGATGGGAAACAGCATTCCAATTAGGGTGAGAAAAACCCCCCCTGTCAATATAATTTTTGGATATTTAATCTCCCTAATTTTTATTTCGTCTGTCATAATGACATACACCTTCAATCTGTCCGCCTGATTCTTTTTTCAGCATCTTCCTTATGCGTTTTGTGTGCATCACACCGCAGGCATTTGATAAAATGCCATTATCGGAAAGCTGAGGCAAAGGACCTAAGTACATCGTTTACACTGTTAACCAATGTCAATGGTATATTCTCTTCCTCTGCCAGCTCAGTCATTATTATTTCACTGTTTGACCCCCTTAAGCCAATTAAATAATCTGCCCGGGCGCCAGCAAGCCTCAAAAGTCCTTCCGTCTTATTTCTGTCTGCATGATCCCCCCCTAAGGCAACAACTAGAACCGTCAACTTATCCTTCTTTGCCTTTTCCAAAAGTTTTTTCACGCGGTTTATTTCTTCTTCGTAGCTTGTATCCTTATACTTTGCTCCCAAAGAACTGTAGCCCACTGCAAAAACTACCGTTTTGACATCCTCCAGATCTGTATCATTGGCCTGGGGCATGAAAAGACTCGAAATCATCAGCTGGTTTGTTATATCCTGAATTATATACGTATCGGAATTTTGACCTGCAGAGGTAATTACAACCGGGGTTTTTGCAATAGGGCGGGGCAGTCCGGGAATTGTAAAGACTACAGGACTGTTTTTATCTTCAAAAGGCATATTGATCAAAACAAGCAAAACGGCAAGTATCAACAAAAGTGCAGCCCTGAATATCTTATATTTCAATTACACTCTACCCTTTCATTATTCTATATCCAAATAAACCTGTTCCAGAGACTCAACACCGGTCATATGCGGCATATATCCGTTAACCGATAATCTTGCTGCCAACACGGGCGCTGTGTGTACCAGCGGGACACAAGGTGCATCATGATTTACTACCTCCTGCAATCTTGAGTATAGACTCCTGCGAAAAACCTGGTTGGTGTTCTGCCTTGCCTGTGACAGCAGTTTGTCCGCTTCCCTGCTTCTATAAAAGGAATAATTGCCTGCAAGTCCTTGTTTTGCGTTTTCAGAAGCCAGCATAGTATACAGAAAGTTATCCGGGTCGCCATAGTCGCCAGTCCATCCGATCAGTGCAATATCGTGCTCTCCGTTTTGTATCCTTGTCAGATATTCATTCCAGTTAAATACCTTTATTTCCGCATCAATATTGACCTGTTCAAGGTTTTCTTTAATGAATTGTGCCGTCTCTACAGGTTTGGGGAGATACTCTCTCGAAGCATTCATAACCCACAATGTAGTTTTGAATCCATGGGAATATCCTGCCTCTGAAAGAAGCTGAATGGATTTTTCAGGATCATACTCATAAGCCTCCACGTTCCCATTGTAGCCCCAGAGAGACGGGGGTATAAGGGTTTTTGCAGATTTTGCCAGATTATAAAATACATCATCAATAAGTTTTTCCTTGTCTATGGCATGATTAATAGCAACCCTTACCTTCCTGTTAATAAAAGGCGCTTTCTCGTTATTGATTGCCATATAACCAACATTAAAGCTTGGCCTGAAATACAGGTACAAATTGGAGTCGTATCTGATGCTTGCAATGTCTTCGGGGCTGAGATAATCTGCAATATGAATCAAACCCCGCTTTAATTCCTCTAATCTATCTTTATTGGAAGGAATAACCCTAAACTCCACTTCTTTAACTTTTGCGGCTCCGTTCCAGTATTTTTCGTTACGAATAAGAACAATACTTTTGTTGTGTTCCCAACTCTCAAAAATAAAGGGGCCTGTCCCGACGGGATGCTCTGATAAATCCTCCCTGTACTTCTTTATGGTGCCGGGGCTTGCTATGCCAAATGCCGGCATCGTTAATGCATTTAAAAAGGGCGCAAAGGGTTTATATAGTTTTATTTCCACGGAATAATCCGTCAATGCTGTCACGCTTTTTACCAGCCCAGGAAAACCGCCGAAAATATAGTTCCAGTAACTGAAAGGGCCGTCATGATATGGGTTATCGGGATCCATCCAGCGATTAAAATTAAAAACAACTGCTGAGGCATTAAAGTCGGTATCATCATGGAATTGAACCCCCTGCCGTAATTTGAACACCCAGCTTAGCCCATCCTCACTGGATGTCCAGCTTTCAGCAAGGCCGGGTATTACTTGTTCCCCGTCTATCCCGGATTTCACAAGGGTCTCTAATATGTTGACCGTCACTTTAAAGGAATCTATTTCCGTTGTGCAGGAAGGATCCAAAGTGACTGAATCATTTGCACGCCCTAAGACCAATTTCCTGTCGGTACTATATTGAGTCCCCGAGCCTGTAACTAGACTTTTTCTCATATCTCCGCTTTTTATGATGCCAAACATGACAGCAATAATAAGCGCCAAAATAAAAAACCTAAAAAGTATTGGGTTATTATACTTTTTCATGTTTTCACCTCATTAAATAAGTGCTGCATAGTCTGTTACAATCTGCCGACATTAGGCGTGCTATTATCTATTATTATGATTGTAGCCTAAAATGTGCTAAAAATCAAAATTTTTATAGGAGGAAGGGATTACATCATAATATGCGAATGGTGCCGCAGGGTAATGCGTCACCATGGGCTTAAGGCTGTATATTATTTACTGATCTTATTCTTAATCTCGTCTTTTATCTGAGTCAGGAAGTCCTCAAATTTCATTACACCCTTGTCTCCTTCTTTTCTATCCCTTACTGATACTGTCCCTGCTTCTACCTCTTTATCGCCAACTACCAGCATGTACGGAACCTTCTGCATTTGGGCTTCCCTAATCTTAAACCCTATCTTCTCGCTTCTCAAATCTGCTTCAGCGCGGATATCCAGTTCTTCAAGTTGTTCCACAAGCTTCTCAGCATAATCCTTCTGCCTTTCAGATACAGGAAGTATCACTGCCTGCACAGGGGCTAGCCATACGGGGAAAGCGCCTGCATACTGTTCGATCAGTATCCCGATAAACCTTTCCATACTTCCGAATATTGTACGGTGGATCATGACAGGTCTATGTTTTTCACCGTCAGTACCTATATAAGAAAGATTGAATTTTTCGGGCATCTGAAAATCCAGCTGTATTGTACCGCACTGCCATGTGCGTCCAATGCAGTCTTCCAGATGGAAATCTATTTTTGGCCCGTAGAAAGCTCCATCTCCTTCATTGATCTTATAAGGCAAACCAGCTGCGTCCAATGCCTCCCTTAGAGAGTCAGTTGCATTTTCCCAATCTTCGTCACTGCCCATTGAATTCTCGGGTCTTGTAGAGAGCTCGACTCTGTATTTAAAGCCAAACAGTTTATAAATATAATCCGTAAGCCTTATTACCCCAAGAACCTCTTCTTTTATCTGTTCGGGGGTCATATAAATGTGGGCATCATCCTGAGTAAAATTTCTCACCCGCATAAGGCCATGAAGGGCACCGGAAAGCTCATGCCTGTGCACAAGCCCAAGTTCACCCATTCTAAGGGGCAGATCCTTGTAGCTATACATTGAATTTTTATATATTAGAATGCCCCCGGGGCAGTTCATTGGCTTAATTGCATAATTTTTCTCGTCGATAGTCGTAAAATACATATTCTCCTTGTAATGGTCCCAATGTCCGGATTGATGCCATAGATCCTCACTTAAGATTATAGGGGTCTTGATTTCCTTATATCCGCTTTTCCTATGAAGCTTTCTCCAGAAATCCTCCAGTTCATTTCTTACTATCATTCCCTTTGGATGGAAGAAGGGGAACCCAGGGCCCTCCTCCTGAAGGCTGAACAAATCAAGTTCTCTTCCAAGCTTTCTGTGATCCCTCTTTTTTGCTTCCTCAATCAAATTCAAGTATTCATCCAGCTGGCTTTTCTTTATGAAGGAAGTCCCATAGATTCTCTGCAGCATTTTGTTCTTTTCGCTGCCTCTCCAATAAGCTCCGGCTACATTCAAAAGCTTGAAGGCTTTGACTTTTCCAGTAGAGGCAACATGGGGTCCGGCACACAGATCTGTGAATTCCCCCTGCCTATAGAAAGATATTGTCTCATCCTCCGGAAGATCAGTGATCAGTTCAACCTTGTAAATCTCGCCCATCTGCTCCGCCATGTCAAGGGCTTCACTTCTTGGAAGCACAAATCTTTCAAGCTTGATATCCTCTTTTATTATTTTGTCCATTTCCTTTTCTATTTCGGCAAGGTCATTTTCTGAAAAAGGTTCATCGGAGTCAATATCGTAATAGAAGCCTGAATCTATTGCCGGCCCTATTGCCAGCTTTACTCCCGGATAAAGCCTCTTTACTGCCTGGGCTAATATATGGGATGAGGTGTGCCTCAATGCACGTTTGCCTTCATCATCATCAAATGTCAGCACCTCAAGGTGGCAATCTTCATATAAAGGTGTTCCCAAATCTGAAACCTTTCCGTCAATTTTTGCTGCCAGGGCAGCTTTTTGAAGTCCTCCCCCTATTGAAGCGACTATTTCTTCAACAGTAGTGCCCTTCTTATACTCCTTGATAGTTCCATCCTTTAAAGTCACTTTTATCATAAATATTCCTCCTGACAACTTTATATTTTATATTTTTATGTTTTTTAATACGCATTATTAACGAAATCCTGTCGAAAACGACTTTTGCTGTCCTATACATTTCAGGATAGACCTCAAAAAAGAACAAAACTCCCGCCCCGAAAGGGGCGGGAAATTTCCCGCGGTTCCACCCTGATTTGGACTCCAAATTATAACGTAATTAACGAGCGGGCCTAATAATGATATACTTTCAGCCCGTTGCTCCAAGGTGGTTTTCAAGCAAGGTATCCAAGGAATGCTCACAGCCCTGACATTCCATCTCTGACGAATGCCATTGATCTACTCGTCCTTATCATCGCAGTTTGTTTCTTCAATTGTTAATTATAAATTATATATTGTTTAAAATAGAAAGTCAATCAGATTATTCTGATGATGATTCCCTGCAAAAGCCCAATTATCCCGCCCAGGAGCCCCCCAAGCAGCTCAATATGTTTAAGTTCCCTATGGGCAAGACCGATAATGATCTTCTCCATATTCTCAAACTCAAGCTCTTCAATTTTTTGTTTTACTATTTCTCCTATTTTTATCTTATAAACCGCATTGTTTGCAATACCGTCAATTGAGCTTTCAAGAATCGTCATCGCATCCTTATCTATCTGCTCCCCGAAATAGTCAATTATTCTATTTTTTACTGAATGGGGTATAATTGCAGGAATCTTGCAGTCAATTGCTTCTAGCAGTTTTTCTCTTATTACGATTATCACTTCTTTTTTATTATCTTCTGTCACCAATCTGTCAAAAATCTCATGCATTGAAACAAGTTCCTTCTCTACTATCTCCCCTATGCTTGCAGCGATATCATGCCTTCTTTTTGGTATCAGTCCTTGCAGGGATATGTTCAAGAGCGGTATTTTCCATGGCCTGACAGGCCTAAACAGCATTTTTATTGCAAGCACATTTGTAATCCATCCGATAATTGCACCAACTATTATCAAAAATAGTACGTCATACATTTAATTTCCCCCGATTATCATTTGTTCCTATATTCGTTTCTATAATAGTATATCATAAATTCGCAAAAATTTATGATATACTCCCACGTGCGTAAGAAAATATAATGTATGCAATATGTTGCATACATTATATCATAATTCCATAATAATTTTGAATACCAGTATACCTCTGTTTTATACAAATTGACGTCTATTAACATCTCCGTAAATTGCCAAGTCATTATAAACTAAATTTGTTTTGATTTTTGTTGTCCGTCGGACTGCTGCACAATTCACACCCAGTGCATACAGTTATTCTTTCTGCAAACACATTCATTATTGTCTTAATAAGCTCTCTGTTCTTGAATTCTTCCATACCGTGTATAGTAATATTATTTGGTGAAATTGTAATAAGGGTACTTATCAAAAGGTCGTCATAATTAATTGCATCGTCAGAGATATCCGAGCGTAATTCATCAAAGTATTCACCGCTGATAGTGTTTCTGTTATCGTCAAATAGCAAATACTTTCCATCCTTGGATTGGCATAGATGTAATGTGCCGATCCTAGACTCCTGGATCTCTACAAAATACCTCAGAAGCTTGATAAACTCATTATATTCCCTCTCAGCTACAAAATTGTCCAAGGCCCTTTCCGTTACTGCATTAAGCTCGTTTATATAAGAATTGAGCCTGAAATTTATAAAGCCCTCTATATTGAACGCATCCTCTGTGTTCAAATAATCCAATATGATTTGCATTATTCTATTTCTTCTGTCCCTTTTGTAAAAACCCCCCGGCACTGACAGATTCTCATCATTCAACAGCTTACGGGCATTGTTCAGAACAATTGCCTGTTCCTTGCAGTTCAAATAAAAAAAGTTCTCTTTAATTATCCTGCTAAATAGCTTCATCTCATAATGGTCTATTATTACCTCCGTCAAAACACTTGCAAGTATATATTTTAACTCCTCATATTCTTTTTTGTAACCTGCGTCTCTGGTAAACCTATCATTTATGCCGCAATTAATAAAAAGAGAATCTCCTATATAATAATCTTCATGTACAATATCGGTACCTTCCTTTTTTGCCTCGTCCAATTGCTTATATATATCGCATTTAATACTTTCAGCATCAATGCACGAACCTACAGCTACAAGAAACATTTGTCCAACTCCTTCCTTTATTGGATGCCGTTATATGTCTAAATGATACACCCAATAAAATATAAGAAAATAAGTAGTCTTTCATTAATAGTATTCGTCTAAATGTTTCTTGTATTCAGAGGCAAAGTGCAGATAAAACCGGATAAAATCCGTAATTGTCTGACTTTCTGCACAATTGCTGTTATCATTATACTTGACCTGTAAATGTTTCAATTTGAAGAAAAATAGTAATTAATTCAGCTGACATTTTAATGGTATGATAGACCCATAATCTGTCAGCTTTTCTTCACACAAAACATTAACCTCAAAACCTTTACTATTTATAAAATCCAATAATTTACGGCCCTCATTCAAACAGCCTGAATCTCCTGTAAAGGCAATTTTATTTTTTGAAATCAAACCACTTGCGCCGCCAACAAATCCATAGTTCAAGCCTTTCAATTCAATTCCTCCAGGCTTTATCAAAAAGCTCTCAATGCCGTGCTTCTCTAGAGCTTTGGCAATTTTTTGGTCAGATGTTATTATTGTCTTTTTATCTAATATGCAGACAGAACACTTTGTATAGCCCTGGTTGACGTGAACAATGGTCAGGCTTTTTTCTTCAAAGGCCTTCATTAATTCCTTGTCTGTATATTTTGTATTGTGAAAAACAATGTCTCCGATCCTTAATACATTATATGCAATATTGCCTGGATAGTTTCTAACCAACCAGGTTGCACCCTTTGTCACTGCAAATCCTTTTTCCTCAAAGGCCGGTGCAAAGGCTTTGTATATATTGGGGGCCAATACTATTTTATCTCCTCCTACATGATGTAAAAGCATATCCGGATGACCATCCACAGCCTGATCCTTCTTGCAGGCAGCACTCAGCAAACGAGTATTGTCTATACTACGGACATGGTCGGCCATCGATATCAGGAAGTTGTTTCTGTCGGGTGACGGGGTAGTCTCGTTGGCTATTGACCAGATAATAGAAGCCGCCCTGTTGCAATCACGGAAAATAAGCTCGGAGTATTGCTGTTTTGCATTCTCAAGCACTTTAGGGTTACTCCAGTC